>DVLC01000004.1 GCA_018715685.1 Candidatus Cryptobacteroides merdipullorum | reverse complement strand
CTGTTGTCACTGCTGCTGGTGCTGCTCGTCGAGACGGCGGGAGCGTGGTTCCTGAACGCGAAGATGGTGATTCCCGCGCCGCGCATGGATGCCGCCCGTTTCGTGCTGCACTGTTCGCTTGGCGTGTTGGTGCTGAACATGCTTTCGGTGCCGTTCAACGCCGCAATCATCGCCCATGAGCGCATGTCGGCGTTCGCCTGGATAAGCATAGGCGAGGCTGCGCTGAAGCTGCTTGTCGCATTGCTGCTGAGCTTCTCTGCCTTCGACAAGCTTGAGACTTACGCGCTGCTGATGTTTGCGGTGGCGCTGCTGGTACGCGTGACCTATGGTGTCTACTGCCGCCGCAATTTTGCGGAGAGCCGTGTCAGGCCGGTTTTTGACCGTCAGCTGTTCCGGGAGATGGCGGGTTTCGCGGGCTGGAGCTTTTTCGGTGCCGGCACCGGCGTGCTGAATGTGCAGGGCTCCAGCCTGCTGGTGAACATGTTCTTCGGCGTCGCGATGAACGCTGCGCGAGGAGTGGCCTCGCAGGTTGAGACAGTGGTTAAACAGTTCGCCGTCAATCTGCTGACGGCGGTGAATCCGCAGATCACGAAGTCCTGGGCCGCCGGGGACCGCGACTATTGCTACAGCCTGGTGGCCAAGGGTTCGAAGTTCGCGTATCTCGCGATATTGCTGTTCACGATTCCGATTGTTGCGGAGGCTGATTTCCTGCTGCGGCTATGGCTGGGTGAAGTGCCCGCAGGCGCGGCCGAATTCGTGCGCCTGTCCATGCTGGCGCTGCTCGTGGACATGGGCGGGAACTCCCTGCTCACCCTGCAGCTGGCCACCGGGAGAATCAGAAAATATTATCTCGCCACCGGTCTGGGTTCGCTGCTATGTCTGCCCGCCGTCTGGCTGGCCTTCCGTATGGGCGCAGATGCCGGGTGGGCGTATATATGCCTCATAGGAGCTTATCTGCTGGTGTTCGTGCTGCGGCTGTATTTCGCGCGCCGCGACGCGCAGTTCCCGGTGGGGCGCTTCCTGAAGGAAGTGGTCTTCAGGCTGCTGGTTCTGACGGTGCTGGTCATGCTGCTGCCGCTGGCTGTCCGCGCACTACTGCCCGAAGGTGCCTTCAGGCTGGTTCTGGTGTGTCTGCTCGCGTGGGCTTCGATCGCTCTTGCGGCCCTCGGCTTCGTGCTGACTCCTGGCGAGAGGGCTTTTCTGCTGCGCAAGCCGCAGCCGTGGATGCCCGACAGGCTCTATCTGGAACTGAGCTACTGGAAAGCCTTCGGCAGGCCGTTGAACCTGAAGAGCCCCGCACGATATACCGAGAAGCTTCAGTGGCAGAAACTCTACGACAGGAATCCTCTATACCATACGCTCGCGGACAAGGCGGAAGTCAAGACATACGTGGCGTCGCGCATCGGCGGGGAGCATGTCGTGCCCACGCTCGGCGTGTGGGATTCCGTCGGCGAGATCGACTGGGACAGCCTGCCGGACAGCTTCGTGCTCAAATGCACCCACGACAGCGGAAGTACGCTGATATGTCGTGACAAGGCCTCGTTCGACCGGGCTGCAGCGTGCCGGAAGCTGGAGTCCGCGATGCGCGTGAACTTCTACGGACGCATGCGCGAGTGGGTCTACAAAGGATTGAAGCCCAGGATAATCGCGGAGAGCTTCCTCGAAGGGGATATCCGTGACTACAAGTTCTTCTGCTTTGACGGGGAACCTCGGATAATGTTTGTCGCTACTGATCGCTTCAGCGCGGACGAGGAGACGAAGTTCGACTTCTTCGACATGGATTGGAACCATCTGGATATTCGCAACGGACATCCGAACGCAGCCGTCCCGCCGGAGAGACCGGCCGGCTTCGGGGAGATGAAGCGTCTGGCGGCGGAACTTTCGAAGGACATACCGCAGGTGCGGGTGGATTTCTACGAAACCGGCGGCAGAGTGCTGTTCGGCGAGTACACTTTCTACCACTGGGGCGGCTTCATGCCCTTCGACCCCGACGGCGCCGATTTCATGATGGGCGAAATGTTCAAACTTCCGGAAAAATGAAGAAATGCGTGATATATACCTGCATCGTCGGCTCGTATGATGAGCTGCAGCAGCCTGCGGCCGTCGATCCGGACTTCGATTTCGTGTGCTTCGTCGGCAAGGGGGAGAAGTCGGCTGACAGGGACGGGGTCTGGGAACTGCGGGAGTTCGACTGCGGGCTGGATGATCCGCGTCTGGTGTCGCGCTATCCCAAGATGCACCCGCATGTGCTCTTGCCTGAATATGAGGCGAGCGTGTGGATTGACGGCAATGTGCGAATCATGGACTCGACGATCTATGAGGTGACGCGGGCAAAGCTGGCTTCCGGAGTGCTTTACAGCGGAGTCTCCCATCCCGGACGCAAGAGTCTCTACACCGAGGCCTGGGCCGGCTGGCGGAAGGTGCACCGCATAAGCCCGTGGAACATGCTGCATGTCTGGGTGTGGCTGTTCCTGCACGGCATGCCTTTCCGCTCCGGACTCATGGAGAACAATCTGATTTTCCGGCGCCATCTGGATCCGAAGGTGGTGCGTCTCGACGAAATGTGGTGGGACAGACTCTTCGACTTGAGCCTGCGCGACCAACTCTCCTTCATGTGGTGCCTGCGCGAGTGCGGCATTCCCGTCGACTATCTCCTCCCCTTCGGTTGGAACACCCGCAACCATCCGGGGTTCAAGTATTTGCTGCATAAATAATTTTATGCTATATTTGCAAGCTTTCTCGTGAAGGAAGCATAGGTTTAACAATTTAAAAACAGATTCACAATGGCTGTTAAAATTCGTTTACAGCGCCACGGAAAGAAGAATTTCGCATTCTTCCACATTGTAGTGGCTGACTCACGCTCACCCCGTGACGGTCGTTACATCGAGCAGTTGGGAACATACAACCCCAACACCAACCCTGCCACCATCGTTCTGAATTCAGAGCGTGCGCTTGCATGGATCAAGGTCGGAGCGGAACCTACCATCACCGCCCGCCGCATCCTCTCATACGAGGGAGTGCTGCTGCGTCACCATCTTGACGGAGGTGTCGCCAAGGGAGCACTGACCCAGGCCGAGGCCGACAAGAAGTGGAACGACTGGAAGGTTCAGCGCGATGCGAAGATCGAGGCCAAGAAGTCTGCCCTCAGGAACAGCGCCATCGAGGCGAAGAAGGCAGCCAAGGAGGCCGAAGTGAAGGTGAATGAGGCACGCGCGGAAGCTCTTGCCAAGAGAGCGGCCGAGCTCGCCGCCAAGCAGCAGGCCGCCGAGGCCGAAGCTGCCGCTGCCGAGACCGCCGCAGAGGAGGCTCCCGCCGCAGCTGACGCACAGGCCGAGGCCTGATGCGCGTCATAGCCAAGATTCTCAAGTCCAACGGCACCGACGGCGGTATCCTCGCGGGGCTGCGGGGTGTCGGGCTTGAAGAGATTGATCCGAGGAAACCGGTGTTCATCGAGTTCGATGGACTTCCGGTTCCTTTTTTTGTGATGTCCTCCGAAGCGAAAGGCAGCTCGAGGGCCGTCCTTCACCTCAACGACGTGAACTGTCTCAAGGACGCAGAGGAACTGGTCGGGAAGGAGATTCTTGCCGAAGGCGACGAGGAAGGGGAGGATGAGCTTGATTTCACCGGATGGACTCTGCTGAACAGGGGAACTCCGGTCGGGGAAATCACGGGCATGGAACCCATTCCCGGAAACCTCTGTCTTTATCTGGGAGACAGACTCGTGCCGCTTCACGAGGACTTCGTGATCTCCTGCGACCCGCAGGCGCGTATTCTCGATCTCGATCTTCCCGAAGGCCTGCTTGACGACTGAGATGGAAAAGCCAGGACAGGATATGTCGGCTCCCGAGGTGAGCGTGATCATAGTCTGCATGAACAGGCCGGACAATCTGTATCCCTGTCTCGAAAGCATATCCGCCCATTGCGGAGTGAGCCATGAAACACTGGTGGTGGCATATCTGTTTTCGGAGGAGAACCTTTCGCGTGCGAAGGCCGACTGGCCTGATGTGCACTTCGTGGAGAGCCGGGAGATCCGCGGCTTCTCCGAGAACAACAATCTCGCGCTGAAACTCGCCAGGGGCCGGTTCTGCTTCGTGCTCAACGACGATACCGAACTCCGTTCCGATGTGATCGGCCGCCTTGTCGGGGATTTCTCGAGGCTTCCTGAAAACGCCGCCATAGTCGCGCCGAAGCTGGTCAATGCCGACGGCAGCCTCCAGCTCTGCGGCCGCCCGCCGTATCCTTCCGGATATTATGCGCTTCAACAATGGCATCTGCATAGCGAACCGAAGGACGACACCGTCGGGAAGCGGCCTGAATTTGATGAAGTTTTCAGGACATCCAACATTTCGGGCGCCGCGTTTCTGATAAAGACCGATATTTTCCGGGAGACGGGCTGGTTCGATGAGAGATATTTCTTTACGCCGGAGGACATCGCGCTGTCGGCAAGACTGCATGAAGCCGGTTTCGGCGTCTATGTGGACAGGGCTGCCGAGGTCGTGCACAAGTGGAAGGCTACGGCATCGCGCATGTCACTTGCCGTGCGTCCGGCTGCGGTCAGAGGCTCGCTGATATTCTTCAGCCGCGGTTCGTCGCTGAAATATTTTCTGCTCGCATTGCCGGTATGGCTTGCCGAGTTCGCGAAATTCATAAAGGCGTGCCTGCGCCGCCTGCTGTGTCCTTCCGAAGAGAATGCTGTGAAGATGAACACGTTCAGGGAGAACTGCCGCGCCGTATTCAGCCGCAGGACGCCCAAGGAGATTTTCATTGATTCGGCCAAACGATGGAAACTGTTGTGACTTCCAATTCCGCCGCGAATCCGCGCGTGCTTGCCATTGTGGTCACGTTCAATGCGATGCGCTGGGCGGACCGTTGTTTCGGCAGCCTGTTGTCTTCGTCGTTGAGACCCGACGTGCTGGCGGTGGACAACGGTTCGGACGACGGCACGTGCGAATACCTTGCGGCCGAGTTTCCCGAAGTCGAAGTGCTCGGAAATACGGAGAACCTCGGCTTTGGAGCGGCGAACAATCTCGGCCTCGGGAAAGCGGTCGAAGAGGACTATGATTTCGTATATCTGATGAATCAGGATGCCTGGGTCGAGAAGGACACACTGAGCCTGCTCGTCAGGGCGCACCGGCCGGAGTTCGGAGTGCTCAGCCCCCTGCAATTGTCAGCCTCCGGAGTTCCGGATGCCAATTTTTACAGAAAATGCGGCAGAAGTCTGGAGCGGGCCGGTTTCGGTCTGGAACCGCAGCACGGGAGGAGTTCGGAAGACACGGTTCAGGATATTGTCGAGCTGCCTTTCGTGATGGCTGCGCACTGGCTCGTGAGCCGCGAGGCCCTTCTGACGGTCGGCGGCTTTTCTCCCGCTTTCCGTCAGTACGGCGAGGACGACAATTTCATCGACCGCCTGCACTGGCACGGCTTAAGCTGTGGGGTGGTTCCGGAAGCGAAGGCGGTGCATGACCGTGGCGGACGCTCGCTTCCGAAATCCGCGAGAATGCGGCTCAAGTGCGTGGCTCCGGTGGTCAGACTCAGCGACCCCGGCCGCTGCCTTCCGCTGTACAGGGTGCTCGCTCCTTTGGAACTCATGGCCATGAGCGTTAAGAATCTGTCTTCGTATCCTCTGAAGCGGCTGCCGGAGCTGTTGCGGCGCTATCCGGAACTGAAACGCCTGCGCGAACTGTCGAAATCCGCCGGAGCCTTCCTTTGAAATCCGCCGGAAAATTCCTTAATTCGGCATCGTGAGCAATTCTGGGACACTTTTCAGACGATATGTCTGGCTTATCAACACCGTGCGCCGCTACAGGCTGACACGGCCGGAGATACTCGCGCGCTGGGCCGATGCGGCCGAGAACGACAAGCATCTGCCGATGCCGGAGAAGACTTTCCATAATCATATCGACGCCATCGAGGAGATATTCAACCTGCGCATAAGGTGCAACCGAGCCGCGGGAGGAATTTATGAGATTGAGGATGAGGGCGACGGGGGCGACAGCGGACTGGCGGACTGGCTGCTGAGCACCATCTCGGTGAGCAACGCGATTCAGGAAAGCGCAGGACTGCGCCGCCGCATCATCTTCGAGAACATCCCTTCAGGAGAGAAATTCCTGATGCCGCTGATTGAGGCGATGCGGGATTCGGTCAGAGTGCGGCTGGTCTACGACAGCTACCGCCGGCACGACAATGAGCCGTTCGTGATCGAACCTTATTGCGTCAAGGTCTCGAAGCAGCGCTGGTATGTGCTCGGGCGCACTGAGAAAGGAATGCGGACATACGCTCTCGACCGCATACGCAGTCTTGAGGAGACCGGTGAGAAGTTCACGCTGCCTTCCGGTTTCGACGCGGCGGAATATTTCAGCGACAGCTACGGAATCTATACCGTGGAGAATGTGAAGCCGCAGACGGTTCTTGTCCGCGTGGGCGAGGGCCAGGACAGGTATTTCGACAGCCTTCCCCTGCACCACAGCCAGACTCTCGTAAGACGCGAGGGCGGCTTCTCGGTCTACGGCTACCATCTGGTTCCGACCTTCGACTTCATCCAGGAACTCCTGTCGCATGGTGACGCTCTCGAGGTGCTTTCTCCGGAGCCGCTGAGGAGACTCGTCGCCGGCAAGACGGCGCGGATGGCCGGATTTTATGCGGATGTGCCGCAGGAATGAAAAATTTCTGTCGGATTTTTTGTCGGAGCCATTTTTCTACACTCTCCATGTATAGTTTTGCAATGTCAAAAGATAGGAGGAACTATTATGGAAAGGATAATCAATCTCGAAATTCTTCAGCTCATTCAGGATCTCGGACTCGTGGAAACGGGGGAAACGGCGCTGGGTGATGAGGCGTGAGCGGGCAGATGCGGCCCGGATAGCAACTCGCGGCAACTTCATATATAAAAAAGAACCGGCCGGAAAGGCTGGTTCTTCGTGCGGACGATGAGACTCGAACTCATACAGGCGTAAATGCCCACTACCCCCTCAAAGTAGCGTGTCTACCATTTCACCACGTCCGCGTACTTTGGGACTGCAAAAATATGCAATATTCCGTAAAACACAAAATTTTTTAGAAAATTCAAATTCGAAATCCGATTTTCCGGACCTGCCTTTTCAAATCATCATTTATTGTGATTGTCCGAATGCGCATAAATGATGATATTTGCAAGATTAATCGAATTTGCAATGACTCTTGACAAGCTCGGCATAGGACAGTCGGCTGTAATCACCCGGGTAGGCGGCGAAGGAGTGCTGCGCCAGCACTTTCTGGACATGGGCATGATTCCGGGCCAGACCGTGACTCTTACCAAATATGCACCTCTCGGGGATCCGATGGAGCTGCTGATAAACGGATATTCGCTGACATTGAGGCTCGCCGATGCGGCCCAGATCGAAGTCGGACCCGTAGCAGAGCGGTCGGCTGAGGCTTCGGACGACGCAGAGGTCTCGATCGAGGAGGACAGGGAGCATCCGGGATTCGGAGAAGAGGGACGCTTCCATTCAAGGAAGGACGAGAATCCGCTCCCGAAAGGCACCGTGCTGACTTTCGCCCTGGCAGGCAACCAGAACTGCGGCAAGACCACGCTGTTCAACCAGCTGACAGGCTCCAACCAGCATGTCGGCAATTTCCCCGGCGTGACCGTCGACCGCAAGGACGGGGTCATACGGGGCCATCAGGACACACGTGTGACCGACCTGCCGGGCATCTACTCGCTGTCCCCGTATACGGCCGAGGAGATAGTTTCCAGACGCTTCATACTTGAGGAGAAACCCAAGGCTATAATCAACATAGTCGACGCCGGCAACATAGAGCGGAATCTCTATCTGACCATGCAACTGCTGGAGCTCAACGTTCCCATGGTGCTTGCCCTGAACATGATGGACGAGGTCAAGGGCAACGGAGGCTCCATAAGGGTGAATGAGATGGAAAGGCTGCTCGGGATTCCGGTAGTTCCGATTTCAGCAGCGAAGAACGAAGGCGTGGACGAGCTGATACAGCATGCGGTCCATATAGCGAAATATCAGGAGCAGCCGCTGCGTCAGGATTTCTGCGGCAAGAACGACTACGGCGGAGCGGTGCACCGCTGCATCCACGGAATAATGCATCTGATCGAGGACCATGCGAAACGTGCCGGACTGCCTGTACGCTTCGCCGCCGGCAGGATCATCGAAGGCGACGACGCGGTGATGTCGCGTCTGGATCTCTCCGAAAACGAGAAGGAGATGGTCGAGCATATCATTCGCCAGATGGAGGATGAGCGCGGTCTTGACCGCCGGGCCGCGATGGCGGACATGCGCTTCACCTTTATAAAGAGGCTGTGCGCAAGAACCGTGGTCAAGCCGCGGGAGAGCAGGGAGTACCGCCGCAGCCTCAACATGGACAAGGTACTGACAGGGAGATATACCGCGCTGCCCATCTTCGTGGTGGTGATTTCCCTCGTGATATGGCTGTCGATCGACGTGCTCGGAGCGCCGGTGCAGGGCTGGCTGGAGTCCGGCATGGCCTGGCTCGCCGGAGTCTGCGACAATGCCCTGAACGGCTGGGGAGTGTCTCCCGCCGTGCGCTCGCTGGTCAGCGTTGGAATTTTCGGCGGAGTGGGCACGGTGGTCAGCTTCATACCGATAATCGTACTCATGTATTTCTTCCTCTCTCTGCTGGAGGACAGCGGATATATGGCCAGAGTGGCGTTCGTGTTCGACAAGCTCTTCCGCAAGCTCGGACTCAGCGGGCGCAGCATCGTGCCTCTGCTCATAGGTTTCGGCTGCACTGTTCCGGCGGTCATGTCCACTCGGACGCTGCCGTCGGCGAGAGACAGGAAGATGACCATACTTCTGACGCCTTTCATCAGCTGTTCGGCGAAGATTCCGATATACGCCTTCCTGACGAGCATGTTTTTCCCGGGACACGGCGGGCTGGTTCTGGTCATACTCTACCTCTCGGCCATCCTGGTCGGCCTCATTGTGGCGTTGTGCACCAAGGCCGGCACGCATGCCCAGGCGGCGCCTTTCGTGATGGAACTCCCGAACTACCGTATGCCCAGCGCGAAAAACGTGCTTCGGCTGATGTGGGACAAGACCAAGGATTTCCTCCAGCGGGCGTTCACGGTGATTTTCGTGGCTTCGATAGTCATCTGGTTCCTCCAGTCGTTCGACTTCAGGCTCAATCTGGTCGACAGCCAGGACAGCATGCTTGCGGCCATAGCCGGAGTGCTGGCCCCGCTGTTCTCACCCATAGGTCTCGGCGACTGGCGCATAGTCACGGCTCTGATAAGCGGTTTCCTCGCCAAGGAGAGCGTGGTGTCCACCCTTCAGGTGCTGGGAGTGTCGTCGGTGCTGACTCCGCTGACTGCGATTCCACTGCTGGCGTTCTGTCTGCTCTACACCCCCTGTGTCGCCGCCATCGCTTCCGTCCGCAGAGAGCTCGGGGGCAGGTGGGCGCTGATAATGGTCGTGTTCCAGTGTGCGGTCGCATGGGTGTGTGCGCTGCTGGCCTATCTTGTGGCGGGTATTTTTATGTAATCCGATATGAGTGTTGCCGACATTATAGTTCTGGTCGTTGTCATCGGATGCCTTTCGCTGGCGCTGAGGTATCTGAGGAAACATCCGCTGAAGGACGGCTGCGACGGCTCGTGCGCCTCATGCCCGAAGAAGGACGGCTGCCCCTCTGCGGACGAGGACAAGCGGTGAAATCCGGAGCGGCGTCGGCGAAAATATTTCAGACATGGAGATCTTTTCAGGAAACATCAAGGTGTCGGAGCTTGCGGACTACAACTGCAGGCTGCTGCTCGTGCTTTCCCGTCTGGGCATAGCGGGCAGTTTCGGAGAGAGGACCGTGGCGGAGGTCTGCCAGAAGAACGGGCTGGACACGGACACGGTGCTGCTGATATGCCGGGTGTACTCTTCCGCGGATTTCCGTCCTTCGGTCAGAGAGGTGAAGAAATGCCGGGTGGAGGACGTGATCAGGTATGTCAGGCGCTCGCACGATTTCTATATGAGGAACGCCATCGAGTCCATCGCAGTTTCCATCGAAAGGCTGATCAGCCCCTGCCTCCCTTCCCGCCAGCAGGTGGTGCGCGATTTCTTCGCCGGCTACAAGGACGAGCTGCTCAGGCATTTCGCGTTCGAGGAGGAGGAGGTGATTCCGTATATCGACGGGCTTCTTGAAGGCCGGAGAAGTCAGAATTTCAACATCCACTATTTCGAGGAGCATCACACCAACATCGACGAGAAACTGTCGGATCTCAAGAACATCGTGATGAAGTCGCTGCCGCACGAGTGCGATGACTCCCTGCGCCAGAGTCTGCTGCAGGACCTTTACGCCCTTCAGGACGACCTCCGCTCGCACACCTGCATCGAGGACCATATACTCGTGCCCATGGCGAGGCTGCTGGAAGGCGCCCATGGCTTCGGAGACAAGCATGTCGACGCCCTCATGGAAGAAGACGAAAGCTCGGAACTTTCCGACAGGGAGAAGGAGATTCTCGTATGCGTCGCGAAAGGGCTGATAAACAAGGAAATCGCCGACAGGCTGAATATATCCATAAATACCGTGATAACCCACAGGCGCAACATCACCCGCAAGATAGGCATACGCTCCATCCCGGGACTGACCGTATATGCTATTCTCAACAACCTGATAGACATCAAGGATGTCGAGTAGATTCTTGGATAAGACGGCCGCTTGTGCTATATTTGAGACAGCGTAAATCTGTTTCAGTATATGGACAACAATCAATTCGACCCCAATTCGCAGTATTGGCAGAACCCTTGCCCGCAGCCGAACGTCGTTCTGCCGCCCCACGGCAACAAGATGGTATGGGCGATACTGTGCACGCTCTTCTGCTGTATGGTCGGAGGCATCGTCGCCATAGTCTATTCCGCCGAATCCAACAGCCTTTACAATTCGGCGCTGCTGAGTCTCGACGACCAGAGCCGGCAGAATCTCTATTATCTGTCCGAGAAGAAGAACAAGACCGCCCAGACCTGGATAATCGTGAGCATAGTATGGGGCTGCCTCTATCTGATACTGCTGATGATATTGTGGTCCATGGGGCTGCTTGCCGGGCTGCTTTCCATGGTGTAGCCCATGCGCGTCGCGAAGATCGTGCTCTTCGGCGGCGGCATCGTCGTCCTGACGGTGCTCGGCATGTTCGACCCGTCGAAGTTCTCGTTCTTTCCCAGGTGTCCGTTCCTTCTGCTCACGGGACTGCAATGCCCCGGCTGCGGCACGCAGAGAGCCCTGCACCAGCTGCTGCACCTCCACATAGGGGAGGCCTTCAGGTATAATGCCATGATGGTCATGGCCATACCGCTGCTGCTGTTTCTTCTTGCCGCCGAACTTCTCAAGGACGGGCATCCCCGACTGTACAGGGCGAGCATCAGTCCGGCTTTGTCCTGGACGGTGCTGGCCGCGGTGCTGCTCTGGTGGGTGCTCCGGAACATATTCGGATGGTGATTTGCCTGTCCGCTCCGCTTGCCCCGTCCGGGATTTTCGCTAATTTTGCCACGCCATGGCTCTGATACTCAACCCTCCGGCCGCAGGAAAGATTCTTCTGCACTCGTGCTGCGCCCCCTGTTCGGGTGCGGTGCTGGAATGTCTGGTGCGGGGCGGTCTGAAACCCGTGGTCTTCTTCAGCAATTCCAACATAGTCCCGCGGGAGGAGTATGAGCTTCGCAAGTCGGAGCTGCGCCGCTACTGCGAATATCTCGGAGTCGAGGCGGTGGATGACGACTATGACCACGCCGCATGGCTTGCGGAGGTGCACGGGCTTGAGAATGAGCCGGAGAGGGGAGCGCGCTGCACGGCATGCTTCCGCTTCAGGCTGCTTCGCGCCGCACGATATGCGGCCGCGCACGGGTTCGCAGTGCTCACGACCACGCTGGCGTCATCGCGCTGGAAGAATCTGGAGCAGGTGAACGCGGCAGGAGAACTGGCCTGCGCTGCGGTGGCAGAGGAACTTCGTGCCGGGATTCTGCGGCCCGTGCCCGATGCCTTTCCGGCGTCCGATATCCTGTCTCCAACTGATGTGCGTGAAGCTTCTTCTGTCTCGTGCGCTCCGGTCTTCTGGCCCATGAACTGGCGCAAGGGCGGTCTCCAGCCTCGTCGCGGAGAAATCATCCGGGAGCAGAACTTCTACAACCAGACCTGGTGCGGCTGCGAATTTTCGAGGCGGGAGTAATTTTCTTATTTTTGTTTGCAATATAAAAAATTAGTCTTATTTTTGTAGTGTATTAGTTCAATAAGTCACTAAATCAAACAAAGAACAGACAGCCCCTGAATCAGGCAGGACTTTTGAATGTGTTCACGGGCTATTATATAACCGCTATATGCTAATCGAAGTCAAAGACGTCAACAAGACTTACGACAACGGACAGCCTCTACATGTGCTGAAGGGCATCAACCTCAGCATAGACAAAGGCGAATTCGTGTCCATAATGGGCGCGTCCGGTTCAGGCAAGTCCACGCTTCTCAACATACTCGGGATTCTCGACAACTATGATTCCGGGGAATACCGCATCGACGGGAACCTGATATGGGGCCTCAGCGAGAAACAGGCGGCGGAATACCGCAACAAGCTGATAGGCTTCGTGTTCCAGTCGTTCAACCTCATATCCTTCAAGACAGCCGTGGAGAATGTCGAACTCCCCTTGTTCTATCAGGGGGTCGGCCGCAGGAAGCGCCGTGAACTCGCGATGGAATATCTCGACCGGCTCGGTCTTGCGAACTGGGCTTCGCACTATCCCAACGAGATGTCGGGCGGACAGAAACAGCGTGTCGCGATAGCCCGCGCACTGATAACGAATCCCAAGATCATACTTGCCGACGAGCCTACCGGAGCGCTGGACTCGAAGACTTCCGAGGAGGTGATGCAGCTGCTCGGAGAGCTTAACAGGCGCGACGGCGTGACCGTCATAGTCGTGACGCACGAGAGCGGCGTGGCCAACTGCACCGACCGCATAATCCACATCAGGGACGGGGTCATAGGGAAAATCGAGGACAACCGCGAGCACCACGCATCCCGCTTCGGAGCAGACACTATAATGAAATGAGAGACCTGTTCGTTGAAATAGTCGAAAGCGTGCGCCGGAACAAGCTGCGCACCTGCCTGACGGGTTTCGCGGTGGCTTGGGGCATATTCATGATCATCGTGCTGCTCGGCGCGGGCAACGGCGTGCTCAACGCCTTCATGGTGGGAGGCAGCGTGCTGTCCACCAATACGATGCGTGTCAGCGGCGGCTGGACCTCGAAACCTTATGCCGGCTTCGAGACCAACCGTGCCATTGAGATTGACGAAGGTGACGTCGACCTGACGGGGAGCGACATTTTTGCCGGGAACATTGACGATGTGACCGCGACCGTCTACACTTCCGTGACCATCAGCAACGGCGACAAGTACAGCAGCGGCAATATCGAGGGCAGTTTCCCGGAAAGGGCCGCGATGGAGAAGATTGAGATGCTGTACGGACGCTTCATAAATCCCAACGACATCCGGGAGCGGCGCAAGGTGGCCGTGATGCCGGAGACTCTTGCGGAGCGTCTGGTCGACAGTTCGGAGGAAGTGCCGGGGCTTGTCGGTGAGAATATCAAGGTGGACGACCTGATTTTCAAAGTCGTCGGTGTCACCAAGGCCGACATGATGACCAACAGCAACATGATATACGCGCCGTTCAGCACCGTGCGCACCATCTGGAGCCCGGGCGATGAGATCGGCGACCTCACCTTCACCTTCCATGGTCTGGAGACCGAGGAGCAGCATGAGACTTTCGAGAAAGACTACAAGGCTGTGGTCAACCGCCGTCACAATGCGGCGCCGGACGATGAAAGCGCGCTCTGGATCTGGAACCGGGCGCTCCAGAACATGCAGATGCAGAAGGGACGCAACATCCTGACGACCGCACTCTGGATAGTCGGGCTTTTCACGCTGCTCAGCGGCGTGGTGGGTGTGAGCAACATCATGCTGATCACCGTCAAGGAGCGCACCCACGAGTTCGGAATACGCAAGGCCATAGGCGCGAGCCCCTGGAGCATCACCAAGCTGATCATCGCCGAGAGCGTGAGCATCACGGCCTTTTTCGGCTACATCGGCATGATACTCGGAATGCTCGCCTGCGAGGTGCTCGACAAGACCGTGGGCCAGTCGTCTTCGACCATAATGGGGGAGCAGATCTCGATATTCGTGGACCCCACCGTAGGCGTCGACGTGGCGATAGAGGCCACACTCGTGCTCATAGTCGCCGGCACGATAGCGGGATTCTTCCCGGCCCGCAGGGCGGCTAAAGTCAGACCCATAGAAGCACTCAGGGCGGAATGAGATTCGACATAGACACATTCACGGAGATCACCGATTCGCTGACCCGCAACAAGAGCCGCAGCTTCCTGACAGGCTTCGGCATATTCTGGGGCATCTTCATGCTGCTGTTCCTCATGGGCGGCGGTCAGGGGGTCAAGGACATGCTCTACCGCAATTTCGAGGGTTTCGCGACGAACACCACGGTCATCGTGTCCGACCGCACCTCGAAGCCATACGCCGGTTTCCAGCGCGGACGCTACTGGGATCTTACCTACAACGACGTGGACAGGCTCAAGGCCATGGTTCCCGGGCTGGAGACCGTGACTCCGGAAGTCAGCAACTGGGGCCAGACGGCGGTCTACGGGGAGCGCAGCGTTGACGTCAATGTGAAAGGCGTATATGCCGACTACTCGAAAATAGAGACTCCGAAGATCAAGTACGGCCGCTTCCTCAACGAGACCGACATCCTTCAGGAGCGCAAGGTCTGCGTGATAGGCAGGCATATATACAACACCCTGTTCCCGGGCGGAGGCGACCCCTGCGGCTTCAGGATCAAGGTCGGGCCGGTGTATTATCAGATAGTCGGAGTGGATTTCAGCGCCGGCAACATCAGCATCAACGGGTCGGCCGACATGTCCGTCACCATACCTCTTCCCGTGGCCCAGAAAGTCTACAGCCGCGGCAACGTGGTGGATGTCATCTGCATGACGGGCAAGTCCGGAGTGCGCATGTCCACGCTCGAGGACGATGTGCGCGAGATCATGGCCCGTGAGCACAAGTTCGCCCCCGACGACATGCAGGCGCTGTTCATATTGAATACCGAGGAGATGTTCGCGCTCGTGGACAACCTGTTCATCGGAATCAATTTCCTGATTCTGCTTATCGGCCTCGGAACCATACTTGCCGGAGCCATAGGCGTGAGCAATATCATGATGGTCACGGTCAAGGAGCGCACGACCGAAATTGGCATACGCCGCGCGATTGGCGCGACCCCCTGGGACATACTTTCGCAGATCATCATGGAGAGCATCACTCTGACGCTGCTCGCCGGCTGCCTCGGAATAGTGTTCTCGGTGTTCATGCTGAGCGCCCTGGAGATAATCAGCGGCGACGGAACCGTGTTCCAGGTGGATTTCTGGACAGCCGTCGTGTCCGCCCTGTTGCTGACGGTGCTGGGGGTCCTCGCCGGACTTGCGCCCGCATCCCGCGCAATGCACATCAAACCCGTGGATGCGATGAGAGACGAATAATATAAAATGACAGAATAAATGAAAAAGGTTTTCAAGTACATCGTGCTCGCCCTGCTGGCGGCAGTCATAATCGGAACCTTCGTGTTCCTGTTCCAGAAGTCCCGTCCGGAGGTGGTCCGCTGGCAGGAGCTGGAGGCCACGGTCATGGACATAAGGAAGACTACCGTGGTCACGGGCAAGATAGAGCCGCGCAACGAGGTGGACATCAAGCCGCAGATCAACGGAATCATCTCCGAAATCTACAAGGAGGCCGGAGAGCAGGTCGAGGAGAACGAGGTCATAGCCAAGCTCAAGGTCATTCCCGACATGAGTTCGCTGAGCTCCGCCGAGTCGCGGGTGCGTCTCGCCGACATCAACCTCAATCAGGCGCAGACCGACTACGAGCGCGAGAAGATGCTCTACGACAAGGACCTGGTGAGCGCGGAGGAATACGACCAGGTGCTCCAGGCCCTGAACCAGGCCAAGGAGGAGAGAGCCGCCGCGCAGGAGGCGCTGGAAGTCATCCGTGACGGAGTCTCCTCGTCCAACGCTACCGAAAGTTCGACGCTCGTGCGTTCCACCATCACGGGTCTGATACTCGATGTGCCGGTGAAGGTCGGTAATTCCGTGATACAGGCGAACACCATGAACGACGGAACCACCGTGGCGACCGTGGCGGACATGTCCGATCTGATTTTCGACGGCAACATCGACGAGACTGAGGTGGGCTCGCTCCGCGAGGGCATGCCCATGCTGATCAGCGTCGGGGCGCTTCCGGGCTACAGCTCCTCCGCTACTCTGGAGTATATCGCTCCGAAAGCCGTCGAGGAGAACGGGGCCAACCAGTTCGAGATAAAGGCGGCGGTGGACGTGAACGGTGACTACGTGATGCGCTCCGGCTACAGCGCGAATGCCGAGATCGTGCTGCAGGAGGCTCTGCAGGTGGTTTCCGTGCCCGAGAGCGCTCTGGAGTTCGAGGGAGACAGCTGCTATGTCTATCTCAGGAAGGCGGAGGACGACTACGAACGCGTGGCCGTGACCACCGGTCTTAGCGACGGCATCAACATAGAGGTCAGGTCGGGGCTGAAGCCCGGCGACAAGGTGCGTGGAATACGGATAATCAATGAGTAGCAGCCATGAAGCGTAACTTTCTCCTAGCTTTACTTCTGGCCTTTCCGGCCGCCGCCCTCTCCGCGCAGGAGGCTCACCAGGGCCCGTGGACTCTTGAGGAGTGTGTGGAATACGCTCTCGAGAACAATATAAGCGTGCGTCAGAGCGAAGTCTCCCTGCAGCAGAAGGAGGTGGAACTCAACACCGCGAAGAACCGGCGTCTGCCCGGCGTGAGCGCGTCGGCTTCGGAGAACCTCTCGTTCGGACGAGGACTCACGGCGGACAATACCTACACGAACTCGAATACGACTTCGACTTCGTTCAGTCTCGGCGCCGAAATCCCGATCTTCCAGGGCTTCGACATCAACAACGGCATCAAGCTCGGCAAGCTCGGGCTCGCCGCCGCGACCGAGGATCTCGAGAAGGCCAGAGACGACATCAGGGTCAGCGTGGCCCAGGCGTATGTGGAGATTCTGTACAATCAGGAGATGTACAAGGTCGCCGCCGCCCAGGCGGAACATGACGCAGGGCTTCTCGAGCAGGTGAAGGCCCGCAAGCTTGCCGGGAAGGCCAGCGAAGCCGAGGTGTCGGCCCAGCAGGCGACTCTCGCCCAGAGCCGGCTCTCCGAGACCCAGGCCGCCAACAATCTCCAGCTTGCGCTGCTGGATCTGACCCAGTTGCTGGAACTTCCTTCTCCGGAGGGTTTCGACATCGTCACTCCTTCGGTGGAGAGTTTCGAGCTCCAGCTTCTGGAGAATCCCGAGTCAGTCTATGCCCAGGCCGTGGATCTCAAGCCGGCCGTGAAGTCGGCTCTGCTCAATCTCGAATATGCCGAGGTGAATATCGCCCGCGCCAAGGGCGCATATCTGCCCAGCCTGTCGCTCACCGGAGGCATCGGGACAAACTACTACACGACTTCCCGCATGAGTTCCGACAGCTTCGCCGACCAGATGAAGAACAATTTCAGCCAGTATGTGGGACTGTCGCTGAGCATTCCGATTTTCGCACGCTTCTCCACGAGGAATTCGGTGCGCAACGCCGAGCTCAGCTACGAGAACCAGCGGCTTCAGGTCGAAAGCGTGAAGAAGTCTCTCTACAAGGAGATACAGCAGGCGTATTACAACGCCGTGGCGGCCCAGTCGAAATATACCAGCAGCCTCGAGTCCGCCGAGAGCGCGAGGCTGCACTACGAACTGACCGACGAGAAGTACCGCGCCGGCAAGGCCGACATCGCCGACTACAACGACGCCAGGAACAGCTGGCTGAGCGCCGAGTCCGACTTCGTGCGCTCCAAGTACGAATGTCTGTTCCAGACCCGCCTGCTCGATTTCTACAAGGGAGAGGAGATAGTCTTCTGATTGTCTACCGGGGCGCGACGCGGTATTTGTCGGTGGATATTAGTATATTTGACCTGCCGGCCATATATACGGCTGCGCCTCGGCAATCGCAAGTAAACTTGCATTGCTCTCGGCTTCTGCGTAATTTGGCCTGACGGCCACATATACGGCTGCGCCTCGGCAATTGCAAGTAAACTTGCATTGCTCTCGGCTTCTGCGTATATTTGCCTTCGGCAGTCATACTGTTGCGCCCCGGCAAGTGCAAGCTTGCATTGCGCCCGGTTTCTGCGTATGGTTGAAAAAGAAATTCGCATGAAAAGACCGATAGTTCTGATTCTTCTTGCCGCTCTCGCGTCATCGGTATCCGCCGGTGCGCAGACCCACAGCACGAATCGCGGATACGCAATTCCCGACAACGAGATTTCCGTCTATTACGGGCAGGGGTCCTACACCCAGCTGGCGATGGCCGTCGGCGGAGCTCTCGGCACGGCTTTTACCTTCGGGGCGGCGCGTCTCGAAGACCTTTCCTCCACTGGCGCCATTGGCGTGGAATATCATCGCTATGTACATCGCAGCATAGCGGTAGGCGGTGTCCTGGGGTATGAAGGCGGCACGATGAAATTCGCGCCGATGTCCGGAACCGACGAAAACGGCGGTCCTGTCCATGACTCCGGCGCTTCGTCCGGCTCGGACAATTTCACCTTCATCCATTTCATGCCGTCCGTCGCCTTCAAATGGTTCAGCCTCCCGAACGTGAGCATGTATTCGCGTGTCGCGCTCGGGGCGATGCTCGGGATTTCCGGCGGCACCTCCAATATCTCGTTCGCGTTCCAGGCGTCTCCGGTCGCAATCGACTTCGGCGGAACCATGATCCGCGGCTTTTTTGAGGCCGGATTCGGATGTCAGGGCATACTGACTGCGGGGCTTCGTGCCTGCTTCTGAAAAACATTCACTCATAAATATGCCAAAGACCGTACTTGTTTCCGGCGGCGCCGGATTTATCGGAAGCCATGTGACAGTGGAATTGTCGCAGGCCGGCTACGATGTCGTGATAGCGGACAACATGTCCAACTGCGACGAGACCAATTACGACGGCGTGTGCCGCATACTCGGGAGGAAGCTGCCTCTCGTGAAGATGGATTTCTGCGATCCCGCGGCGGTCGGGAAGCTGTTTGCGGATTATCATATCGACGCGGTGATCCATTTCGCGGCGTTCAAGGCCGTGGGCGAGTCCGTTGCCGAGCCGCTCAAGTATTATCAGAACAATCTTGACTCTTTCATGAACATAGTCGCCGCTTCGAGACGTCAGGGAGGGTGCAACATACTGTTCTCCTCTTCCGCGACCGTCTATGGAGTCGCGGACAAGCTGCCGGTTACGGAGCGCACGCCGCGCCAGCCGGCCACCTCTCCCTACGGCAACACCAAGCAGATATGCGAGGACATACTTCGCGACAGCGTGCAGGCCTATGAGGGAATCCGGGGCATCGCCCTGCGATACTTCAACCCCATAGGCGCGCATCCCTCGGCTCTGATCGGCGAACTGCCGCGCGGAGTTCCCAACAACCTCGTGCCCTTCATCACCCAGACCGCAATAGGGAAGCGCGAATGCCTCTCGGTGTTCGGAAACGATTACGACACGCCCGACGGAACCTGCCTGCGCGACTATATCGACATCGTCGACCTTGCGAAAGCCCATGTCTGCGCGGTTTCGAGGATGCTGGACGGCAGGATGAAGGAGGAGTACGAGATATTCAACATCGGCACCGGACGCCCCGTTTCGGTGCTTGAGCTCATAAACTCCTTCGAGAAGGTCAACGGACTCAGGCTCAACTGGAAATTCGCTCCGCGCAGGGCCGGCGACGTTCCGGCGATATGGGCCGATACCTCGCTTGCCAACAGCGAGCTCGGCTGGAAGGCGGAGCGCAGCGTCGACGAGACTCTCGCCGCCGCATGGGCCTGGGAGAAGCATCTTGCAGGGCGGGACTGAGAATGTACATCGGAATAATCAGCGACACCCATGGTGTCTTCAGCGCCGGTTTCAGGAAGTTCCTGGAGCCGGTGGACGTTATCTGGCATGCCGGGGACTTCGGCGGCGGCATCGGGTTCGTAAATGAATTGGCCGCCTTCAAGCCGCTTGTCGGAGTCTTCGGCAACTGCGACGGCCAGGACATACGGCTTGAATATCCGGAGTCAAAGCTCATCGAGGCGGACGGTCTGCGCGTCCTGCTGAAGCATATTGGCGGCTCTCCCGGCCATTACGACAAGGATGCCCGGGCACTGCTCGACGCCTATCACCCCGACGTGTTCGTCTGTGGGCATTCCCACATCCTCAAGGTCATGAACGACAGGCAGCGCAATCTGCTCTATATCAATCCGGGTGCGGCCGGAATCCAGGGCTGGCACGTGGTGCGCACAGCCCTGCGCGTCAGGCTCGACTCCGGCCGCCTGCACGACATGGAGGTCTTCCAGCTTCCCCGGAGCGCGAAAGACTGAACACTACAGCAGTTTCTCCAGCCTGCCGAGAGCTTCGAGGAAATAGTAGTCGGCATAGCTGAGGGGCACGTCGACTTCGGAGCCTTTGCCCAGATGACCTACGCTGTGCTTCAGGATGAAGCCTCCGTTGGTGCCCGGCTCGGCCAGGTAGGCGGGTGAAGCCAATGAGCGCAGCTGCTTTTCGGCGAGCGCGCGCCATCTGCCGGAATCGCCGGATTTGTCGAGAGTGCTCAGCTCCAGAAAGGCCGATGCCATGATGGCTCCTGCAGACGCGTCCCGCAACGCGTCCGGAATATCAGGAGCGTCAAAATCCCAGTACGGTATGCCGTCTTCCGGCAGATTGGGATTGTCCGCGATGAAGACGGCTATCTTCCTGGCCTGGTCGAGGAACTCCTGCCGCCCCGTGAGCCGGTACATCATGGTATAGCCGTAGAGCCCCCATGCCTGTCCGCGGGCCCATGCCGAGTCGTCGGAATAGCCCTGGTGGGTCTGTCTGAGCTCGACATCCCCGGTTTCGGGATTGTAGGAGACGACATGCCAGCTGCTGCCGTCCTCGCGGAAATGGTTGCGCAGGGTCGTTTCCGCATGTGAGAGCGCAATGTTCACGAGGCTGCTGTCGCCCGTCTCCCTCCCGGCCCACATCAGCATCTCAAGGTTCATCATGTTGTCTATGATGACCGGATATTTCCATACCTTGTTTGGATTCCATGACATTATCACTCCGGTTTTCTCGTTGTATCGTGTCGCCAGCGACTGCGATGCCGCGAGAATCACGTCGCGGTATTTCGTGTCTCCGGTCAGGCGCCAGGCGTTGCCGCTGCTGCAGAAGACCATGAAGCCGAGATCGTGGGTGCTGGTCATGTCCTTGGCCGGAAACACTCTAGCCGTGAACTCTTCGGCATACCCGCGCAGCCGGGCGTTGTCGGGATAATGCTCGTAAAGCTCCCAGAGTGTTCCTGGGAAGAAGCCGCACACCCAGCCGCGGTAGTCGGTAGTCTTGAGTTCCCCGTCTTCGAAGGTGCGTGGCAGCATGCCTTCGAGGGGCGATGTGCTTTCAGCCAGCATCATCGACTGGCTCAGGGCCGTGTCGTAGCATCGGTCAATCATTGTCCGGAGGCTTTCCTCCCGATTCCTTCCGCATGCGGTGACTGCCACGACAAGCGCGGCGGCGATGAATGCGGTCATGTCCATGTTCTTCATCTGTCTTCCGTTTTATAATATGTGGATTATAATTTCGAATCCCTGAGCGCATGGTCCGCACCCACGTCAACGCCGTTCCAGGCTTTCCGGCTGGTCCAGTCGGCCGCCGGCGCAGTCCAGAACTGGTCGTCTTCCGGGAGTCCGAGCGGCAGGAAGAACGCGGTGCATAGGTATTCGCTGCCGGTGTTGATGTATTCTTCCGACATGTTCAGCTGGTGTCCGGCGAAGCCTACGGTCAGCCATTCCCCGTCGAAGTTCTGCGGACTTGCGAACTGCCTGTCCATCACTGCGGTCATCGCCGCGCGCGCCTGCCCCGGGCTGATCCTGTCAGGCAGATTGCCCAGCAGCACGGTATGCGCCAGCGCATGCAGGTGCCCGGTCCTGTAGGTTATGGACCGTCCGATTACCGGGTAGGTCCCTTCCGGGGAGATCATCATCTCCAGCAGGGCGGCAAGTCTCTGTTCGCGCAGAAGCTGCCTGTCGAGCCGCTCCTGCGGCAGGAGGCCATGTCTGACCATTATGCTCATCACGTCGGTCAGCATGGGGTGGATCACGAGGCTGTTGTAGAAGTCCATGTGCACCTCCATGCCGTCGCCGAAGATTCCGTCTCCCTTGTACCATCCGTCGTCGATGAAGCGGTGTACGCCGTAGCGGAGACGCCAGGTGTCGCATTCTCCGGTGTATTCGAGCAGCGCCGCCTCGACCATCGAGGCGAAGAGCAGCCAGTTGGTCTCGTTAGGTATCACGCTGCGACTGCGCTTCCATTCGTCAATCAGATTCTGCTGCGTGTCGGGGTCGAGCCGCGGCCATATCCATTCGCCTCCGCGCAGCACGCCTTCAGCGAGAAAGGCTGCGTCCACGAGCGACTGTGCGTTGCCGCGTCCGAAGGTCAGGTAGTCCGGAGATTCAGGATCCACGGCGTTGCGCATGGCTGCCGGCAGCATTTCTATATATTCTGCGCGCAGCCTGCCTTCCGGAGTGTCGTCGGGGCCGAGGCTGAGCCAGGGGCCGAGACCGCATACGGTGCGTCCGAAAGCTTCCAGACGCGAGGCTTCAAGCCTTCCGGGAGAGTCGCTGCGGGATTCGAAAGGCATGTTCCGCTTGAGGGTGCCGGCCGCGAGGTTGCTTATCACCGGTCTGGCTATCCTGTCGAGCATTCCGACCCACTTCTCTCTGTCGCTTCCGGAAACCGCATTCATCTCGTGGCGGAAGGGCAGTGCCGGCAGTCCGGAACCGTTCACGAGATTCGGCAGAGAGGCTTCGTCCCAGGCGAAGCGGACTTCCAGCACTTCGAGCCCGTCGGGAATCTCGAATACCAGCCTGTCGCCCGAAATCTCCGGCACTGCGTCCCTGAGTTTCAGATTCGAGTAGAGAATGCGGAAGCAGTTCACCGGCCCGCCGTCGTCGGTCTTCAGTCCGTCGTCGCGGGCGAAGTCCAGCACCAGCCTGCCGTTCTCGACTATGGCTGATTCCAGCTCGGGGCCGAGCGTTTCAAGGCCGCTGCGGCCATATTCGTTCCGGAGGGCCCAGAGGGCGAGGCGGTAGCCAACTATGTGCTTGTAGGGCGGATGAATGTCGCCGGTCTTGTCCGCAAGGTCGGTGGTCTGCGCCATGCCGGTGCCCGGAACATCCATGAGTCTGCGCTGTATCTCCCAGAACTGCGGGAGCATGTCGCGGCTGACAGAGTGGGCGTCCTTGCGCTGCGAGTAGTCGTAGGGAGCGAGCTGCACATAGTAGAACGGCAGATCCCCGTCTCCCCAGAATGAGCGCCAGCTTTCCACCAGCAGCTTCTGTTTGTCATAATATGAGCCGAAGCTCTCCGGGTTGTCAAGCAGATTGCTTTCGCCCTGATACCAGATGAAGCCTCTGATCGTGTAGGGGCATATCGGGGCTATCATGCTCGCGAACTTGGTACCCCACGCACTTTCCGGTATGCCGTTGACCCTGCTGCCGGGGTGCGCGTCTGCATAGTCGTCTATGATCTCCCGGGGCATCCAGGTCTCGATCTGCGAGCCTCCCCAGGAACTGCTGATGATTCCGACCGGCACGCCGAGGCTGTCCGCGAGTGTCCTGGCGAAGAAATATGCCGGAGCGGATATCGGCGCGACCGTCTCCTTCGAGGAAGTCTTCCATCCGTCGCTCGGAAGAGAGTCAACGCCTGTCTTCTTCTCCACATACAGCACATTGACGCGACTGTCGCCTCCCTGTTCGAGCAGCTGTGTCTGCACTTCCGTTCCCGGCTCGTCGCCGCGGCTCAGCGGTCTGTCCATGCGGTATTCCATGTTCGACTGCCCGGAGGCCAGCCAGACTTCTCCGACCAGCACATCGTGCAGCCTGACGGTTGTTTTCCCGTCCGAGATTGTCATCGTGCGCGGTTCGAAGCTGGCTTCCATGGGTTCGAGCCTCAGCATCCACGAGCCGTCGTCTCCGACAGTCGTGCGGACATTCTGCCCGGCGAACCTGACGCTCACCTTCCTTCCCGGAATTCCGCTTCCCCAGATGGCTGCGGGTTCGCCCTGCTGGAGGACCATGTTGTCGCCTATCACTTTCGGCAGTTCAATCTGTGCGTGGGCGCTGCCGCAGCAGAATGCCAGCAGCGCAAGCATGAGAGTCAAAAGTCTTCCGTGTCTCATTATCTGTCAGTTTTGTGTTATCAATTGTATTTCGCCGATTATGCCCGATTCCCTGAGCGGCTCGTCCGGGCCGAAAATCGGAGTGGTCGCCCAGGTGATCCGCTGCTCCGTCGGCTTTCCGTAATCTCCTATTATTCTGTTGGCCAAAGAATTGGTGACCCTGATGGTCAGGCTGTTCCCGCCTTCCCTGACGAAATCGCTGATGTCAAGCTCCCATGGTGAACACCAGACGGTTCCCGCCGTGCGCCCGTTGATTGCAACCTCGGCCATTGACTCCAGATGCGGGAACCTGAGCAGCAGTCGCCGTCCTTCAGTTGCAGCGGCGGTGAAGCTGCTCTCATATACGGCCGTGCCGGAATAGAAGCGTATGCGCGGGTCGCCGTGCTCCGACCAGTCGAAGAGGGTGTCGCTGACGATGGTTCCGCAACCTCCGAGATCCGGGTCGAAGAAGATGCTCCAAGGACCTTCGATGCGGCTGACGCTTTCGTCCGGACGGTATTCTCTGGTTGCAAGACCTTCAGGCATCCTGTCGGATGTCACGATGAATCCGGATTCGCCGGGCTGCAGCAGCATGTCCACGCTCACATATCCGCCGCCAGCTGATGCTTCGAGCAGCTTGCGGCTTCCGTCGACGGGATTCCACCAGCAGGCGTGGCTGTAGCTGCTCCTGACGGCGATCCGGCCGTCATAAGCTCTTGCGCTGTGGTTGTTGATGAAGAACATGTCCGCGTCGGCGAGTATCCGATGGGCGAAATATATCTTGCTGTCGATTCTATGGTCGCTGTCTTCGATTACAGTCGGCGGCACTCCTGCCGAGTCGAGGGCTTCCGCCAGATTCTTGCCGAAGCATACGGGTACTCCGCCGCGACGCAGCTTTTCGATGTGGGCGCGCACGTCCTCCGGCAGTTCCGCCTTGTCTTCGATGACCAGCATGCCGTATTCCATGCCGCTTTTCGTGCACAGCCTGCCGTTTCTTGCGAAAGTCTGTCCGAGCAGCCCGTCGGAGGAGCATACGTCGAACTCATAGCCCGGGGGAATCTCCGGCAGTCTGTAGGTCTGGAGTTTCAGCGGCGGATTGTCGCCGAGATATATGCACAGGGCGTTCTCCGGCCTGCCGAGGCGCATCATCGCCGCACATCGCGCCTGATAGTCCCAGAAGCCGCGGCTGTATTCCCAATAGGGGTTGTTGCGGTTGAGGCAGTACTGCCGCCCTCCGGCTGTGTTTCCCGGAATCCTGTCGGTCCATGGCTGATAGGCCGACGCGCATACCACGAACTCGTTGAGCTGGTTGGCGTAGGCGAAGTCGGCGAGATTCTTCATCTCGGCTAGCGTCTGTCCGTAGTTCATGTCGGTATAGGCTTCCGCGGAGGCGATTCTCCGTCCGTAGATGTGCGCTGCGCTGGAGGCCTCCTTGATGTCGTAGCTTCCGTCCTTGTGCTTGGCCCAGAACTCTCCCTGCGGCTTGCGCATGCGGCCCTTGACGGCGATGTTGTCCACGGCGATGCTCTGCCCGTTTCCCATGGCCTGGGCCGTGAACTCGACTCCGGCTTTGTCCGCAAGGGTCTGAAGAGTGCTGAAATAGTTGTCGGCTATGCATTCGGAAATCGTCTTGCGCAGGTCGAGCAGCACGGCGTCGGTCTTCTCTTTGTCTTCCACTATGAAGCCGCTCATGACCGGAAGCCAGTCCATGATTGAATATCCGCGGCGTCTCTCGAACTCCTCCGGAAAGTTCCAGCTCCAGTTCTGAGGTCCGGCTTCGTGGCTGTCCATGCAGACTCCGTCCGGCTTCAGGCCGATGGAGGAGAGGGTGTCGATGATTCTTCCGGCGTAGCTGTCCCACTGGACTTCGGTGGCCTCGGCCGAGAGCTTGTCGCTTTCGAGACCGATGAGGTTGGGCCGGCCGTGCTTGGTCTTCGCTCCGGTCGGGGTCATGTAGAAGCGCATTATGTACCAGCCGCCTTCGGGTGCGTCCCAGTCCAGCCTGCCTCCGGTGACCTTTCCGCTCAGGTCGAGTATTGAACCGGGCTCTACCGAGAAATCCGCGCCGTAGTCCGGGGTGTCATTGACGGTGACATATTCGCAGAAAAGCGAGGCCCGCTCCTCCCAGTTGTTCATCCGGGCCGCTGAAGACAGTCGCGGCTGGCTGACGTCACCGTCGGTTGTGATGCGGAAATATGACGCGGTGACTTCGGGAAACGCCACTGTCTTCTGTCTCCATCCTCCCGACGGGCTGCCGTAATAGGGAGGAAGGTCGCATACCTTGAAGTAGTTCTTTCCGTCCGTCGAAGCCTCCAGCGTCCCTACGGGCGGTCTCTCGATGAATGAGGGACTGTAGAATTCCTCTGCCGGCGGCCCGGGTTCGTTCATCGCCCCTCCTCTGTATTTCCCGGACGGTTTCGTGTTGTAGCTGATGCTCCTGACCGTGACTGCGCCGTCGGCCGCCATGTTCAGGACCTTTCCGTTTCCCGTCCAGTCAGAATATTCCTGTATGTCCGCGCCTTTGACGGGGAAGGCCACTGTCGCGACATCCCACCAGGTCTTCCTGTCCGGCTCCGGAAGGTCAAGCGAAATCCGCCTGCCTCCGCTTATGAGCGTGTCGGCCGAGAG
>DVLC01000034.1 GCA_018715685.1 Candidatus Cryptobacteroides merdipullorum | reverse complement strand
GAACGGACAGCCCGGTAATTTTGTCCTGTGTCATTTTATAAAGAAAATATATTTTCCCGGTTTTTGCAAATCCGTACTGTCTGTCTGGATCCGCGCCTGCCCGGTGTCTTTCTCCGCCGTCCTGCGGTGGCGGTACCGAAGCGGAACCGCCCTCACCCGTCTCGTAAAAGTATCGTTAAAAGGCGTTTTGTGTGGATAATCGTCAAAAATTGTTAAATTCGCAGGATTGAATTCAGTTAATTCCAGATAAATTATGCAGCAACACATCGATTCTTACGATTTCAATGGCAAGAAGGCCATTGTGCGCGTGGATTTCAACGTTCCTCTCAACGACAAGTTCGAAATTACCGACGACACCCGCATCCGTGCGGCCATCCCCACCCTCAAGAAGGTGCTCGCAGGCGGCGGTTCGCTGATTATCATGTCCCATCTCGGACGTCCCAAGAAGGTTGACGACAAGTTCTCCCTCAGGCACATCGTGGATCATGTGTCAGAGTGCCTCGGAGTTCCCGTGAAGTTCGCTCCCGACTGCCAGAAGGCCCAGGAGCAGGTGGCCGCCCTCAAGCCGGGCGAGGCTCTGCTGCTCGAGAATCTCCGTTTCTACGCCGAGGAGGAAGGCAAGCCCCGCGGACTCGCCGATGACGCTACCGACGAGGAGAAGAAGGCTGCGAAGGCCGCGGTGAAGGAGAGCCAGAAGGAGTTCGTGAAGACCCTCGCCTCCTACGCCGACTGCTATATCAATGACGCGTTCGGAACCGCGCACCGTGCCCACGGCTCCACCGCGCTGATCGCCAAGTATTTCCCGAACGACAAGATGTTCGGCTACCTGATGGAGGGAGAAATCAAGGCTATCGACAACGTTCTCAAGAACGCGCAGCACCCCTTCACCGCAATCATCGGCGGCGCCAAGGTCTCTTCCAAGCTCGCGGTGCTCGAGAACCTTCTCGACAAGGTTGACAACCTGATCATCTGCGGCGGAATGGGCTACACCTTCATCAAGGCCGAAGGCGGAAAGATCGGCAACTCCCTCCACGAGGACGATCTCATCCCCCAGGCTAAGGAGATCATGGCCAAGGCCAAGGAGAAGGGCGTGAACCTCTCGCTGTCAGTCCAGACCAAGGTGGCCGACGATTTCAGCAACGACGCGAATGTCCAGGTAGTGCCTTCGCATGAGATTCCCGACGGTTGGGAGGGAATGGACGCAGGCCCCGAGTCTCTTGAGAACTGGAAGAAGATCATCCTTTCTTCCAAGACCGTTCTCTGGAACGGCCCCGTGGGCGTGTTCGAGATGCCCAACTTCGCCAAGGGAACTCTCCAGATCGCCGAGGATCTCGCTGAGGCGACGGAGAAGGGAGCTTACACGCTCGTCGGCGGCGGCGATTCCGTTGCGGCAGTGACCCAGATGGGCTACGCCGGCAAGGTAAGCTATGTGTCCACCGGCGGCGGTGCGATGCTCGAGGCTCTCGAAGGCAAGGATCTGCCCGGTATCGCGGCCATCCGCGAGTAGCCGGACGCATTTCGGCAACAGAAGACGGCCATGTCGTTTTGAGCAGGCTTTCCCGCCTGCGAGAAGCGGTGTGGCCGTCTTCGCTTCCGTCGCAGGCGGGAAAAGCCTGCTCGCGGATGATATGGTCATTCGCTGTCGGCTTCAGGAAGATAAACGGACGACAATCTTGATGACTGAGAAGACCGCAGTGTCTTAGAGCAGGCTTTTCTCGCCTGCAAGAAGATATCCGCGGTCTTCTGCATTCGGTATTTTCCGCGCCGGCAGTTGCCGGAACCGGTTTTTTTTTATCTTTGCAGATTGTATAAAATTGCAGAAAATGCTGACAATGCTCGCAGTGCACTGGAACGTCGACCCGGTGCTTCTCCATATCGGAAATTTCCAGCTCCGCTGGTACTCCCTGCTCTTCGCTTCCGGCTTCGTGATAGGCTGGTTCATCTTCAAATGGTTCTTCAAACGCGAGAAGGTTGACCTGCGTCTGCTGGACTCGCTGCTGTTCACGCTGATAATCGGCACCATCGTCGGTGCCCGTCTCGGCCACTGCCTGTTCTATCAGCCCGATTACTATCTCGGCTCCTGGCAGGGCTTCTGGGAAATCTTCATGCCGTGGAAGGGCGGCCTCGCGAGCCACGGCGGCGCAATAGCCCTGCTGATCGCCATGTGGTGGTACGCACGGCATTACGGCAGGAAGAACGACTTCGACTTCCTGTGGATACTCGACCGCCTGTGCATCGCCGTAGCCTTCGCCGGCTGCATGATAAGGCTCGGGAACCTTTTCAATTCCGAAATCTACGGCGACGTGACCTCCCTTCCCTGGGGATTCATCTTCGAGCGCAACGGCGAGACTGAACCCAAGCACCCCACGCAGATCTACGAGGCTCTGTCGTATCTCATCCTGGGCCTGATTCTCATCTGGATCTACAAATACAAGCTTGACAAGGTCTACAGGGGATTCTTCATAGGTTTATTTTTCATCGTATGCTTCGGCATGAGGTTCATCATCGAGTTCATCAAGGAACCCCAGGTCGGATTCGAGGAGAACATGGTTCTCAACATGGGGCAGCTGCTCTCGATACCTTTCGTGCTTCTCGGTGTCGGACTGCTGGTCTACTCCTATGTCAGAAAGACACCGGCGGCTATAGTCCATACTTCCGGACAGCATACTTCCGGGCATGCCGCCAGGAAAGCGTAACTTCATATACGTCGCATATCTTACGTTGTCGAGCCGCTTTCGAAAACGGCTTTTGACGCAGGTACAGAGTGTGTTACGGGCTGTGGTGGCACAATGTTTGTGCGCTATGGCCCGCCGTTATTTTCGATAACCGCAGCCTCCGGAAGTGTCGGAGGCCTCAGGATAATTTTAGTGTATGAAGAGATTAGCTATTATGTTGGCTGCTGTCGCGTTCTGCGGCTGCCTTCCGGCTCGGGCCCAGGATGTCCTTCAGCAGACCGACACGACCACGGCGCCTAAGTTGATAAGTCTTGAGCAGGCGCTTCAGATCGCCTTGAGCGAAAATGCTTCCGTCAAAGTTGCGGACATGGAGATAGAGAGAACGGGCTATGCCCGGAAAGGCACCTACGCCTCGCTTTTCCCGAAGATAGACGGAAACGCATCCTATCAGAGAACCATCGAGAAACAGGTCATGTACATGGACTTCGACATGGGTGACATGGGCGGAGCCGCAGGCGGTTCCGGCGATTCCGGGGCGTCATCGGCTTCTGGCGGCGGTATCGAAGTGGGCCGCTGGAACACCTGGTCGGCCGGAATTTCTGCGTCCATGCCCCTCGTGAACGCCCAGCTCTGGAAGAGCCTGAAGATTTCCGACCAGGATGTGGAACTGGCTGTCGAGGCCGCGAGGAGTTCGAGGCTGGAGATGGTGAACCAGGTCAAGCAGGCCTATTTCGGCTGTCTTCTCGCCAAGGAGGCCTTCGAGGTCTACAAGTCCGTGTATGAGAACGCGCTTGAGAACTACAAGCTCACGGAAATGAAGTACAACGCCCGCAAGGCTTCCGAGCTTGAGCTGACGAGAGCGAAGACCACGCTCGCGAACGCGGTTCCGGACGTCTACAATGCCGAGAGTTCCGTGATTCTGGCTCTGTGGCAGCTCAAGGCCGTGATGGGAGTCGACCTCGACGAGAACCTCGACGTGTCAGAGAAGCTCGGTGACTATGCGAACCGCATGCTCGGCGACATCGCCGAGTCTTCGAGCGATTCGCTTTCGCTTGAGAACAACAGCACCATGCGCCAGCTGGCCATTCAGGCCGAGCAGCTCGCCAATACGGTCAAGATGCAGCAGTTCGCCAACATCCCGACACTCTCGCTTGCGTTCTCGTACAATTTCAACGCGATGACCAACGACTTCAATTTCAGCGAGTACAGGTGGTCTCCCTATTCGTATGTCGGCCTGACCCTCCAGATTCCGATTTTTGCCGGCGGACAGAGGCACAACGCCATACGCCAGGCCAAGGTGCAGGCGGCCGAACTCGATGTGCAGCGCGCCGACACGGAGCGTCAGCTCAGAATAGCGATACGCCAGAATCTCAACCAGATGGAGACCGCGATGAAGAGTTACGGCGCTTCTCAGACCGCGCTCGAATCAGCGGAAAAGGCGTACGACATCACCGCGAAGTCATACGAAGTCGGAAGCAGCACCATCACTGACCTCAACGACGCCCAGCTGGCTCTCACGCAGTCGCAGCTCGCCGTATCGCAGGCCATCTACGATTTCGTCATAGCCAAGTCCAGCCTCGAAAGCGCCGTCGGCGCCGACTTCATCGACGAGGAGGGCAATGTCCAACTGAATAATACTTACGACAATGAATAGAAGCTTGATTTTAGCAGCAGGCTCGCTGGCTTTCGTACTGGCCGGCTGTGCCGGAAACAAGGGCGACGAGCAGACGGCTGCAGTCGTCCCGCAGACACCGAAGGTTACGGTGACGGTCACTGAAAAACAGAATGTGCCTCAGACAGGAATTTATTCGTCCACCGTTCAGGCGAACGTGGTCAACAACATAGCCTCGCAGACGGCAGGCCGCATCCGCAAGCTCAATGTGGAGGTCGGGGATTTCGTGGAGAAGGGGCAGGTGCTCGCTGAGATGGACAGGACCCAGCTCGACCAGGCCGCCCTCACTCTCAAGAACAACGAGACCGAGTTCGAGCGCATAAAGGCCCTTTTCGAGGAGGGAGGCGTCTCTCAGTCCGACTTCGAGACGGCCGAGCTCAGCTACAATGTTTCGAAGAGTTCTTACGACAATCTGCTTGAGAATACGGTGCTGGTGGCTCCCGTGAGCGGAGTTATAACCGCGCGCAACTACGACATGGGCGACATGTACGCGATGTCCTCGCCCATCTACACCCTTCAGCAGATCACTCCCGTGAAGATGCTGGTGCCCATATCCGAGATGGACTACACCAAGGTCAGCAAGGGCGACAAGGTCAGCCTGACGGTCGACGCGATTCCGGGCCGTACTTTCAGCGGCTCCGTGGTCAGGGTGTATCCCGTGATCGACCCTACTTCGCACACCTTCAATGTCGAGGTGCATGTGGCCAACACCGACAGGGCCATCCGTCCGGGCATGTACGCCCGCGTTACCGTGACCTTCGGAGTCAACAGCAGCATCGTGCTGCCTGACACCGCGGTCCTCAAGCAGCAGGGCTCGGGAGTCCGCACGGTGTTCGTGCTCAATTCCGACAACACCGTGGAGTCCAGGATAGTGACCCTCGGTCTGCATTTCGACGGCAATTATGAAATCCTTTCCGGACTTGAGGAAGGCGAGACCGTGGTCGTGACAGGAAACTCCAGCCTCAACGGCGGAGATAAAGTGGAGGTTATAGGATGAGCATAATAAGAACAGCGGTCAACAAACCGGTAACCACGACCCTGGTCTTCATCGCTTTCGCGATTCTGGGAATCTTCTCCCTGATACGGACCTCGATCGCGCAGTTCCCGGAGTTCGACTCGAACGTCATAATGGTGATGTCCGCATATCCCGGAGCGAACGCCGAGGATATCGAGACGAACCTCACGAAAGTGCTTGAGAACGCCCTGAACGGCGTGGAAGACCTCAAGGACCTTACTTCCCAGTCCAAGGAGAACATCTCCCTGCTTACTCTCGAATTCGAATACGGCGTCGACATAGAGGAGGCGACCAACAATGTCCGGGACAAGCTGGACCTGGTCAACTCGAACCTGCCGGACGGCTGCACCGTGCCCGTGATTTTCAAGTTCAGCGCCGACGACATGCCCATCATGATGCTCTCCGCGACCGCGGACGTGAGTCTGGCGGGACTCGACAAGATACTTGACGACAAGGTGACCACCCCGCTGGCGCGTGTCAACGGCGTGGGAACGGTGTCGGTGGCCGGCGCCCCGACCCGTGAGATCCAGGTCTACTGCGACCCCAACAAGCTGGAGGCATACGGGCTGAACATCAGCGGAATATCCTCCGTGCTTGCCGCGGAGAACAGGAACCTGCCTTCGGGTTATATCGACATCGGATCTGAGACCTACACCCTGCGCGTGCAGAAGGAGTTCAACGACCCGAGCGAGATGCTCGACGTGGTCGTGGGTTCCTACAACGGCCGGGCCGTCTATCTGCGCGACGTGGCCACCGTCAATGACGGCCAGGAGGAGCGCGAGCAGGAGTCCTACACCAACGGCGACCGTTCGGCGCGAATCATAATCCAGAAGCAGTCCGGCGCCAACACCGTGAACGTGATCAGGGGAGTCAAGGAAAGGCTCGCCGAAATCGAGGAGACTCTCCCTTCCGACATCGAGATAACCACGGTATACGACGGCTCCACCGAGATCATCGACTCCATCAACACCCTGGTCGAGACCATCATCATCACCTTCATCATAGTGACGCTCGTGGTCTTCGTCTTCCTCGGCAACTGGAAATCGACGATAATCATCATCCTGTCCATCCCTCTGGCGCTGCTGGCGTCGCTGATCTATCTGTTCGCGACCGGCAACACGCTGAACATCATCTCGATGTCCGCGCTTTCGATTGCGATAGGAATGGTGGTCGACGACTCCATAGTGGTGCTGGAGAACATCACGACGCACCTGTCCAGGGGCGAGAAGCCCAAGGAGGCCGCCGTACACGGCACTTCCGAGGTGGGCATTTCCGTAATGGCGTCCACGCTCACGATGCTCTGCGTGTTCCTGCCTCTGACGATGATCAGCGGCATGGCCGGAATCATGTTCCAGCAGCTCGGATGGATAGTCAGCATCATCATGATCATCTCCGTGGCCGCGGCGCTTACCTTCGTGCCCATGCTCTGCTCGCGCTGGCTCAAGGCCGACGTGAAGCACGGAAAGGCATATAACGCGATATTCGCGCCCATCAACCGCTTCCTTGACTGGATTTCCAGAGGCTACGCCCATGTGATCCACTGGTGCACCAAGCGCAGGAGGGTGACCGTGCTGACCTTTGCGGGCGTGTTCGTGATAGCCATGGTGATCTTCATCCCGAGGCTGACCACCGAGTACTTCCCCCATTCCGATTCCGACCGCATCTCGGCTACGGTCGAGCTGCCCATGGGCACGGCCCAGGATGTGACGAGGGAGTTCGCCGCGCGTCTCAACGACGACATAGTGGCCGCGGTGCCCGAGACTCAGATCATCAACTACACTTTCGGCCAGGCGGATTCCGACAACACCTTCGCGAGCATGCAGGACAACGGAACCCAGCTGATTTCCTTCACCGTGAACATCGGTTCCAGCGGCGAGCGTGAACGCACCTCGGCCGAAATCGCCGATGTCGTCAGGGGAGTCATGTCCAACTATCCCGAGATCCGCAGGGCCACGGTCACCGAAGGCGGCGGAATGGGAGGAGCGTCCACCGTGGATGTCGAAGTCTACGGCTACAGTTTCGAGGAGACCGACCGCATAGCGCGCGAGCTCCAGTCGAAGATGCTCGAGAGCCCCACCTACACCCAGGTGACCCTGAGCCGTGACGAGTACACTCCCGAGCTCCAGATGGACTTCGACCGCACCAAGCTCGCCCTCAACGGGTTGAATTCCACCACGGCCGGCGCCGCGTTCAGTGCCGCGATGAGCGGTTCGATGGACTCGTATTACCGCGAGGACGGAGAGGAATACGACATACGCGTCCGCTATTCTCCCGAGTACCGCACGCGCATCGAGGACCTTGAGAACATTCTGGTGACCAACGGCTACGGCCAGCAGGTCAGGATGAAGGATCTCGGCAACGTGGTCGAGACCATGACCCCGCCGACCATCGAGCGAAAGGATCGCGAGCGTCTGGTGACCGTGAGCGGAATCGTGGCCAACGGAGCTGCGTTGAGCGAGGCGGTCCAGGCTGCGCAGAACGCGATCGCGGCCACGGAGATTCCTACGGAACTGTCGGTGATCATCGCCGGCGACTACGAGGACCAGCAGGACATGTTCGCCGATCTGCTCGTGCTCATCGTGCTGATGATCATTCTCGTATACATGGTGATGGCCTCGCAGTTCGAAGCTCTGATGGCTCCGTTCGTGATAATGTTCTCCCTGCCCTTCGCGCTCGTCGGAGTGTTCCTCGGACTGGAGCTTGCCGGAGAGGCGCTCGGCGTCATGGCCCTTATCGGTATCATCATGCTTATCGGTATAGTGGTTAAGAACGGTATCGTGCTCATCGACTACACGATTCTCTGCCGTGAGAGGGGGATGAACATACGCGACGCGTCCACCACGGCGGCCAGAAGCCGACTCCGTCCTATCCTCATGACCACCTTGACCACGGTGCTCGGCATGCTGCCGCTCGCGATAAGCCAGGGAGAGGGCTCCGAGATGTGGAGGCCTCTGGGTATCACGGTCTGCTGGGGTCTGACGATATCGACGCTGATCACCCTCGTGCTGATTCCTACGCTCTACTGCTCACTCTCATATAGAATGGAAAGGAGGAAAAAGAAATGAAAGCGATGTTCATAGCATATAACCAGGCGTACAACGAGGAAATCGTCGAGACGCTTCAGGAGTTCGGCCAGAAAGGTTTCACCCGATGGCAGGACATCGAGGGCAGGGGCCATTTCAACGGCCAGCCCAGGCTCGGGAGCCATGCCTGGCCCGAACTCAACCAGGGAGTGCTGGCCGTGATGCCTGACGACAAGGTCGCGCCGGTACTTGCGGCGCTGAAGGCGAAGGACGAGGCCGCGCCCGATCTGGGACTCAGGGCGTTTGTCTGGAATATTGAATCTTACTATTAATTTATTACCTTTGTATCCGCCGGACCGAATGGGCCCGGCGGATGTTTTTTAAAAACTGAAGATATTATGGCAAAAGTTGTAAACGATTCGAACATCAATGAGATTCTGGGCTCCGGTCAGCCCGTCCTGATAGACTTCTGGGCCACATGGTGCGGCCCTTGCAGGGTACTCGGTCCCGTCGTCGAGGAGATAGCCGAGGAATTCGAAGGCCGCGCTGTGGTCGCCAAATGCAACGTCGACGACTGCGAGGACATCTCTATGAAGTACGGGATCCGCAACATCCCCACACTGCTCTATTTCAAGAACGGCGAGCTTGTGGACAGGACCGTGGGTGTCGTATCCAAGCAGGACATTGCTGACAGGTTGAACAAATTAATTTAAAGCATCATGAAAAAAGCTATCATCGCCATCGCTGCGCTTTTCGTAGCTGTTTCGGCGCACGCACAGTTCGGCGTAGTCGCCGGTCTGACATCTTCGTCATCCAACATTGAAGCCGCCTTTGCGGACGCAAAGAGCATAAGCCAGTATCATGTGGGCGTGACCTACAAGCTCGGCATCGGCAATCTGCTGGCTGTCCAGCCCGCTCTCATCTACAATGTCAAGGGAGCCCGTCTCGGGGACATCGCCGGAATCGACGATGTGAACGTGGACTTCAAGACCGGATATCTCGAGCTCCCCGTGCAGGTGCAGGTGGGCTTCGGAATCGGCAGTCTTGCGCGTGTCTACGGCTTTGCCGAGCCGTTCATCGGCCTTGCAATCTCCAATAAGATGAAGTTCGCCGACTCCACCACCAGCGGATGGGACAACATGAAGAGCAAGTTCGAGTACGGCGTCGGTCTCGGCGCGGGAGTCGAGCTGTTCAGACATCTTCAGGTTTCGGTCAAGTATTTCTGGAATCTCGGAGACGTTTACGGCAAGCAGATAACCGTAGGCGGTGTCGCGCACGATCTTGCGTCGAGCAAGTGCAACGGCATTGCCGCATCAGTAGCTTTCCTATTCTGATATGTCAAACAGGAAGGCGGTAATTTTCTGCTCGGCAAGCGATCTTGAACAAAAGTACATTCAGGCTGCACGGAAAATAGTCCGTGCAGCTTGTTTGGCTGGATACGACATAGTCTCCGGAGGCACGGTCAAGGGACTGATGCGGCATGTCTGCGACGAGGCCTCGCAGTGCGGGGCGGAGGTCATAGGCGTGCTGCCCCGTTTCATGAAGGGGCTGGAGCATCCGGCTCTGACCGAATGTGTCTGGACCGACACCATGTCGCAGCGCAAGGAGGCCATGAGGTCCGGAACGAGCCTCGCGATAGCCCTTCCGGGCGGCATAGGCACGCTCGACGAGCTCGCCGAGACATACTGTCTGGCAAAGATGGGCTTATATGAAGGGCGCGTCGCGGCTTTCAACATGGAAGGTTTCTACGAGCCGCTCAAGTCCCAGCTCGGCCTTTTCGTGGAGAAAGGGATGCTCGACGAAAGCGCGCTGGGTCTCATCGCCTTTCCGGAAACGCTTGAGGAAGTGGAGGCGCTGCTGTGAAGATAGCGGAGATAATGTCATATCTCGGAGAGGACTGGACCGGGTTCGAGGAGGTCATGCGCTCGAGTCTTGCGAGCGACGTGGCCCTGCTGCAGTCGATCAACGACGGGATGCTCGCATCGTCCGGGAAGAAGCTCAGGCCGATGATCTGCCTGCTCGTCGCCAGGGCGCTCGGAGTCCCGAATCTGGACAGCCTGCGCTATGCGGCGGCCTGCGAACTGCTCCACAACGCCACTCTGATGCACGATGACGTGGCCGACGGGAGTCCGGAACGCAGGGGCAGACCGACTCTGGGTGCGACTTTCGGAGCTTCCGCGGCCGTACTGATCGGAGATTTCTGGCTCTCGAGAGCCGTGGATCTCATGATGCTGGCCGACGGGCACGAACGTGTGGCCAAGTTCTTCTCGAAGACCCTTACCGACCTCGCCGAAGGGGAGATGCTCCAGATGGAGAAGGCCTCGGCCGCCGACACCGACGAGGAGACATATTACCGGATAATCCACAACAAGACGGCGTCGCTTTTCGAAGCGGCCGGGATGTCCGCAGCCGATTCCGTGGGGGCCTCGCCGGAACTGTTCGCCGCGGCCAGGGAGTTCGCCCTCGATTTCGGAATGGCCTTCCAGATTAAGGACGATATTCTTGACTATGCAGGAGATACCAGGCTGGGCAAGCCCGTGGGCATGGACATACGCGAGCAGAAGATCACCCTTCCTCTGCTCGGGGCGCTGAAGAACTCCGACAGGGAGGAGGAGATCCGCGACAAGGTCAGGAACATCCACGCGCATCCGGAGTACTGCGACGAGATTCATACCTTCGTGCTCGACAACGGCGGAGTCGAATATGCCTCCGACAGGCTCGACGACTACATCAGGCGCGCCTGCGACGCTCTGGCCCCGATACCCGATTCTCCCGCCAGGCGCCATCTGGAGGAAATCGCACATTACAACGCATTCAGACAGAAATGAGATTTGCGGAACTGCACGGGAACGACGAACTGAAGCGCGTGCTCACGGAGATGGTCGATTCGGGGCGCGTCCCCCATGCCATTCTTTTCAGCGAGGAGGACGGCGGAGGAGCCTTCCCCCTGTGCGTGGCGTTTCTCCAGTATCTCTACTGTACGGGCAGGCACGATGGTGATTCCTGCGGCGAATGCCCTTCGTGCAACAAGATATCCAAGCTTATCCATTCCGACCTTCACATAGTCTTCCCGGCTTCGGCGTCGAAGACTTCGTCGGCTTTCATGCCTGAATTCCGCGAACTCGCGGCCGCGAATCCGTATTTCCGCGAATCCGAGCTCAACGCGGCGCTCAGGACGGACGGCAAGAACACCTCCATCACCGTCGCTGACTCCCGCCAGCTGCTCGACTCTCTGTCGCTGACAGCACTCGAGGGCGGCTACCGTTCGGTAATCATCTACCTTCCGGAGAAGATGAACGCGGAGGCTGCCAACAAGTTGCTGAAGCTGATAGAGGAACCGCCGCAGATGACGCAGTTCCTGCTGATCTCCCACAGACCGGACAAGCTGCTGCCGACAATCTCTTCGAGGTGCCAGCACATGCGCGTGTATCCCGGCGGAAACCGCCGCGCAGGGGTTGATTTCGAGGCTCCCGAGCTTTTTTTCGAGCTCATGGATTCGCTCGTGTCGAAGAATTTGCTATCTTGTCTGGAGGTCGGAGAGAAGCTTGCCGCACTTCCTTCCCGCGAGAGCCTGAAGGCTTTCTGCAGATATGCGGCTGAAAATTTACGCCATATCTTTCTCGTCCAGCAGGGGCTGGAGAGGCTTGCGGACGCTTCGGCGGCCGGAGACATGTCCGAAGCGGACATGCGGAGCCGTCTGGCAGGATATGCCGGCGCGCTTGCCCCCGTCTTCCCGCGCAAGGCGCTCGGGGTGCTCGACAGGCTTCTGCTTCTGATCGACAGGAACGTGAACGCCAAACTGGCAGTCACTGATATGGTGGACAGGTTATATAAATTGTTATGAGCAGAGAATCAATAGAATACGATTGCTTTAGAGGCTGCGTGGTCACGCATGACGAGAATACGGGGGAGGTTTCCTGCTCCTATCGCGCAGGCTGCTGCAAGATGGGTGCGCGCGACTGGCTCAAGGATGCGCGCGACGGCAGTTATCCCAATATCTTCGAAGTGAGGTTCAAGAACACCCGCAAGGGTTTCTATGTCAACGACTCCTCGCAGAACATCAGGATAGGTGACCTGGTCATGGTCGAGGCGGTGACCGGACTCGACCTGGGCATTGTGACTCTCGAAGGTCCTTCCGTGGGCCGGCAGATGAAGTGCCGGGGAGTCGATCCCGAGACTGCGGAGTTCAGGAAAATCTACCGCAAGGCCCGTCAGAGCGACATAGAGAAATGGCAGGAGGCCATCGCCCGGGAGCAGGACACGATGATACGCGCCCGCAAGATAGCTGCAATGATGGGGCTGGAGATGAAGATAGGCGACGTGGAATTCCAGGGTGACGGTTCCAAGGCCATATTCTATTACATTGCCGACGGGCGCGTGGATTTCCGTCAGCTCATAAAGGCGTATGCCGAGGAATTCCGAATCAGGATAGAGATGCGCCAGATAGGCGCGCGTCAGGAGGCCGGTCTCATCGGCGGTCTCGGCGTATGCGGCCGTGAGCTCTGCTGCTCGAACTACATATCCTCTTTCCAGAGCATCTCCACCTCCGCCGCCCGCTGCCAGGATCTTTCGCTGAACCCTCTGAAACTGGCCGGGCAGTGCGGCAAGCTCAAGTGCTGCCTCAACTATGAGGTGCCCGTGTATCTTGACGCCCTCTCCCGCATTCCCAAGCTGAACGGTCCTCTGGAGTTCGAGGACGGTCCGGCGTATCTGCGCAAGACTGACATTCTGCGTGAGATAATGTATTTCTCTTACGAGAAATCCTCCGACGCCCATCTCTATCCGCTGAGCGCGGACGAGGTGGCCGAGATCATCGAGATGAACCGCGACGGCGAGAAGGCCGAGTCGCTGAGGCCTGAACCCGTGCAGCGCAAGCCCGAGTTCGTGTCGGCGGTCGGCGACGACAGCATAAGCCGTTTCGATGCTCCGAGGCGCAGGAAGAAGTCGCAGAACAGGAAGAACGGCCGCTCCCGCCGTCAGGGTCAGAAGAACGGGAATTCCGCGAGACCTCAGGACCGGAAGAATGTCGAAAAGTAGTCGTCTGCTGTTGCCGCTGCTGTCCGCCGCGTTGCTGCTGTCGTGCTCGAGGCCTCTTTCGACCGAGATCTTCGTGCGCAGCGACGAAGCGAAGGCAGGAGTGTATGTGTTCGACCTGACTCTCGCTGATTCTCTCGTGAATTACGATTTCTGGTTCTACAGCCGCACGCTGGACGAACCGCTGACGAGCCTCCCGCTGAATGTGCAGTGGCTGTCGCCCTCGGGACACCGCTTCTCGGAGACAGTGTATATGAAGAAAGTCGATTCCGACGGCGAAAGGGAGCTGTACAGGAGCGGCGTGGTGCTTTCGGAGGGCGGGCAGTGGCGCCTGAGCGTGCGCCCGCTCGGTGTGGACGACAATTTCTGCGGACTCGGACTTATTTGTGAAGAACACGATGGGACACGATAAACTCAGGAAATTCGCCGAGAACGAGACTTTCTCCTGCCTTCTGCAGCCTTCATCGAAGGATCTGCTGGCTGACGGCTATGCCAATCTGCGTGGTCACGAGATAAAGGGGTGCTGGAGCCGGCGCATGTTCGCGGATTCCCAGGCTCCGGCCGACGAGGGTCTGGTGCTGGAGCTCGGATGCGGCAAGGGTGAATATACGATCGCCCTTGCGCAGCGCAACCCCTCGCAGAACTATGTGGGCGTGGACATCAAGGGCGCACGGCTCTGGAAGGGGGCCAAGTTCGCGACGCAGAACTCTCTGCCAAATGTGGCCTTCCTGCGCACGCGCGTCGAGTTCATTTCGGCGTTCTTCGCTTCCGGAGAGGTGTCGGAGATATGGCTGACCTTCTCCGATCCGCAGTTCCGCAGCGAGAACTCCAGGCTGAGCTCTCCGGTGTTCCTTGACCGCTACCGCCGTTTCCTAAGACCGGGCGGCGTCGTGCATCTGAAGACGGATTCGCGCTTCCTTCATGAGTATACGAAGGCTGTGTGCAAGGTCAACGGGCTGGAGCTGCTGGCGTGCACGGAGGATCTGTATGGAAGCCCGGACGGTGCCGGTGCGTCTGGTGCGGATCTTCCTGCCGGAGCCGCGCCGTCGTTCGCCGGAGACGGAATAGCTTCCTGCGTTCCGGAAGATTTGAAATCCGCCGCGACCTCGGTGCAGACCTTCTACGAAAGCATCTTCCTCGAGCAGGGCTATCCCATCACCTACATGGCTTTCCGTATCGACCACGACGGCCCTTTCGCCGCTCCCCGCGATCCCGAAGACTTCGATTCGGGTTATTGGCGCTCCGTCGAGGGTCCCCGCCTGCTCTTCGGCCGCGACACCGCCGAAACCCGCCGCCAGAAGCTCAAGAAATAGGGAGGTTCATTTTATACAGAACACTGCATAGAGTGGTATTGACTTTATTCCGTTCTCAAAACCGAAATTCTTTTTGGATATTCTTATCGAATAGGGTGAAGAATACTTCTCCGCAAACACTCCAAGACTTTTGGAGCGGGTTCGGCGGCCGGTCTTCACTTCTACAGGGACGGCTCCTTTTTCGCTCTGAAGAATGAAGTCCACTTCGGCCTTGCCGTCGCTCTGCCAGTAATAGAGTCTGTGTCCGTTCGTGGCGAGAGCCTGAGCCACATAGTTCTCCGTCATGGCTCCAAGATAGGTGTTGTCTTCGTTGATTTCGGAGAGGATGATTTGAAGCGGCATTCCGCTTCGGAGCGTGAGCATTCCTATGTCTCCCATGTATAGTTTGAAATCGGACAGGTCGGCGTACGCATCTATGGGAATGAGGCCGTGCTCCAATCGTTGGCATTTCAGTGCGATGCCTGCAAAAATCAACCAGTCGATGGCTTCTCCGAATATCGCAGCCGTCCCTCCTCGTCTGACGACTTTGTACTGGAACTTCGTATTCTCTTTTGCGAGCTGCGCGGGAATCGAATTGTAGCAGGCTCTTATTTTGACGCTTGTGGAGGAGTCTGCGTATTTCGCCATGTCTGCGATATATTGGTTGAAAATGGTGTTCTGCGTTTGCTGTACGGTGATCAGACTGTTGCTTTCAATATAATCGGTGATGGCGGCAGGCATGCCTCCGGTTATGAAATAAGTCTTGTACATGTTTATTGCCATGGCATGCAGGGCTTCAGGCATCATTGAATTTTCGGAGTAGTGGAGCCGTATCTCGGTGGCAAGTTCAGTTTTTCCTGCAGCCCACAGGAATTCTTCGAAGTCAAGAGGGTACAGGGTCAGTTCTTCGACTTTCCCGACGGGGTAGGAATATTTCTCGCGGTTCACGGCGACTCCGAGCAGAGAGCCTGCGGCGACAATATGATATTGTGGTGTCTGCTCGCTGAAATACTTCAATGAATTCAAAGCTCTTTCGGAAGCCTGGATTTCGTCAAAGAATATCAAGGTCCTGCCGGCTGTGATTTTCTCGGCTTTGAGAATCTCAATGAACCGCAGGATTTTGTCCGGGGACATTTCGGTCTCCAGAAAGCGGGAAAGGGACTGTTCGATTTCCATGTTGAGGTAAATCGTGTTTTCGAAATTCTCTTTCCCGAACTGACTGACAATATATGTCTTGCCGACCTGTCTTGCTCCGCTCAGCACCAGGGGCATGCGATGATTCCTGTTTTTCCAGGCGAGCAGTTCGGATAGGATCTTGCGTTTCATGCAGTGTTTATTT
>DVLC01000033.1 GCA_018715685.1 Candidatus Cryptobacteroides merdipullorum | reverse complement strand
AGGATTGTTTATAGTAATCCAGTGCGAAACTCCCTGCGAAGTGCCGAGCTGCTGATTATACTCATATCCGGAAGTCGAACCCCAGTCCGCGCGGAGCATGACGCGATGATTCTTCCGCCTGCCGAGATTCGCCATGGCGTCGAGAGTCAGACCGATTTTTTCAGTCCGGCCCCTCATTCTGGGAAATTCGGGATTCTCGCTCACCAATGTCGTGGAGACATACGATCCCACATCCACGAGCAGGTCGGCGGAAGTCGAACTGAAGGCGTACTGCAATGATCCGCCAAAGCGGTTCGTCTTGTAATAGAATATGTCGAAGCCGAGATTCCCGCCGGCAGTACCCGCGGTGTAGAAGCCAAGGCCGCGCATGATCGCGACCCTCGGCGTCTCCCAGTCGTTCTCGACCGACGGCGTACTTCTCTCGAAGCCGTGCATGTACTCCAGCTTCAGCCCTAATGTTCCGGCGCCGCCGAAGCTGAAGGTGAAGGACGGGGCGAGAAGCAGGTCGTATCTGAAGGTCTCCGTCCTCGGGTCGGTCTGCTTGGCTCCGACCATGGCCTTGTAGCGGGCTTCGAAGCCGAATGCCGCCCTGTCTCTCCAGAAAAGAGGAGTCGCGCCGCGGAACCCCATGTCATAGGCCTGCTTCTTCCAGCCCGAAACGGAATAGTCCGCAACATAATACGGCTGGTCGTATGCCGGCTCATACACGGAGGCGTTGTACCGGGCTCCGGAGATGTCGGAATAGTCGTAAGAGAAATCTCCGTACAAAGTCATTCCCGCAACCTTTGCCACGCCTTTCGCCTCTACTCCCGCATCTGTCTCCCTTTCACCTGCCCAGACCGACTTGAGTCCTCCCTGTTCGAAGGAGAAGCCGAGCGACAGATCGGACATCACTCCGAGCGAGTCCAGGGCGAGACCGGCGCTGTTGGAACTTCTGAGCCACAAGCTGGAGCCGACAGCAGTTTCCCTCGTTGCCGGAACAGCACGCTCCTGCGCCCCCGCCGCAAGGCAGAGGCACAGCAGCATAGTTCCTGCGAGAGCCGTTCTTGTCACTTCAGTACGCTTCATTATTCAGCCCAGGTGTTCCATGAAGGAATCTTGGCGCCGTTGCGACGTATCTCCGGCTTGTCCATGACCTCGAAGTCATTGGAGCTGTTGTTCGTATCCATGTAGACTATCCTTCCGTCATCGCGGGTTTCGGAAATCTTGCGGGCTATGCTCTTGCCGCAGTAGGCCTCGCCGGTCCAGACGGCGCCCGCATCGATGTTGTCAGGCAGGCCCTTATACTGGATCATGGTCTCGTCCGGAACCGCGTTCACTCCGTCGAGGATCCACTCGACAGGAATCTCGCGCGCTCCTCCGTAGAGGCCCTCGGCCGCAATCATGTTTTCCGAGTTGAGCTCATGCTCGGGATAGAATATCACCATGGTCGCCCCTCCCGTGGAAGTGAGCCATTGAGCCAGCGAATAGGCCATTACGGGGTGCTCCATGTTGATTGCCGCATTGTCCGTGATCACGGTAGTGCCGACCGTGGTCTCACCGGTCAGAGCCTCGAATTCCGCGCTGCTCAGGTCGCCGATGGCAGAACCGGGATTCAGAGACTCCATGGAGTGGTCAGTCGCCCACTGGGCTATCACCGCACTCTCGCCGGGCTGCAGGGGATAGCTCGTGCCGTCGCCGGGAATCTGCCATACATCTCCGGCGAATACATAGTTCTGCGGATTCTCTATCTGGAAGTTATAGGGAGCCTTGTCGACCTGGTTGTAGTAATCGACTTCGGCGATGCACAGGCCGTCAAGATAGACCGTGGCGTCGGAGTTGTTGTAGACCTCGTAGAACTGTTCGCGGATGTAATAGTCTCCGGAGCAGGCGTAGTAGATTTCCTTGAGCACCAGTGCCGAAGATTCAGCCACGGTCACTGGGACCTTGATTGTCTGACCCTCGGCCGATATCTCCACGGAAGAGACCGAGCCGGAATAATTGTACGACTTGCCGCCATCGGAAGCCGTCGCCAGGACGCTCACTCCATAAAGACCGGGGACCACGGACATGAAGCTTGCCGTGGAGTTTTCGGTTTCCGCGGTCATGACCTCCGCGGTGGAGAGATTCGTGAGGCTCACGGTATATGATTCGGGGGAAGGGACATCCACGAGAGCGGATTCATCCACGACTACGGAGACGGCGACAGGCACCACCTCTTCTTTCTGGCAGGAGACCGCCAGAGCGGCCATTCCAAGCGCCGCGACAGAAAGCAATATTGTCTTTTTCATAAAAACGGGGTTATTATATCGTTATTTTCATTTCAAAACCGAAGAAGATGGGGATTCCGAGCTCGTCGAAGGTGCCGGGGTTCCTCCTGGATTCATAGAGAGGCCTGTTGTTCAGCAGGTTATTGACATAGAAAGACGCCGTAAGCCAGTCTCCTATCTCCTTGGAGATGTTCAGGTTCAGGAGCAGGTAGGGCCGGGTCATCTCGACTTCTTTCCTGTATGCGGAACGTGTGGTGAACATATACGAGAACTCCGGGTCATCCTTCATAGCAGGGTCGAAGTCATACACCTTTCCGTCTTTCCACGAGATATAGGACACGAACATCTCGTCATCACCATATTCAGTCCACCAACGTTCGAACCAGTTGACCTGTGCCGTGAGACTGACCACGAAACCGAGCTCGGGAATGTTGTGCACCGCCCTGAAAGTGGTGAGGAGGTTCTGCCAGCGGTCGGTTGCGACAGCAGGTTCATAGATTCCTATGTTATATTCGAGAGTGGACTCCGAACTCGCCCTTGCGGAAAAAGTGTTGCCCTTGTTGTACGAACTGCTTTCCGCGAATGCGCCGTTCATATAGAACGATGTCCTGATGGCGTCGAAACGCCCGAGGTCAAGCTCGAATTCGACTCCGCGGCTATGGTTCACATCGTTGTTCAACGGCTTGTACCAGCTTGCGAATGTGTTGTAGGTTCTTCCGGGAGTCAGGACCGGACGTTCTCCGTCCTCCTTGGAGGCCTGGACGTACTGGGTGAACGAGATCAGCCGCCAGCAGCTCAAATCCTTTCCGAAAAGATAGCCGTTGTCCATGAACTCGTCGTATGCGGTCACCGAAAGCCTGTACCTTCCGGCCAGCTTCAGGTCGAATCCTATCTCCGCCTTGCGGTTGGTTGCGATTTCAAGATCCGGATTCTCGGTGTCGAACACGAAGGTCCGCCCTATCACAAGTTCCTCCGAAGACTCCAGGCCCGAGAGCATGTTGCTGTAGAGAACGGCGTCATAGTAATATTTGTCAGGATACAGATAGATAGCAGTGGGGGCCTTGGCGCTGATTCCCCATCCGCCGCGTATGCTGAACACCTGCGGAATGACCTCGAACGACAGGTTCGTCCGCGGTTCCCACACCGTCTTCCCGTTTATCATGTCGAAACGGGCTCCTGCGACTATGTCGAGCTTTCTTCCGGCAATCTTCCATACCAGATTGTCTTCGGCGAATATGCCAAGCTGGCTGACAAAGGGTATGTCGCCGTATCTCCTGTGCCTCACCCGTGGCTCCAGAGGATACTCTCCTCCCGTATTCACCAGTCCGTCTCCGAGATTGCCATCGGTTCTGAAGTCGGCCCCCGCGACTATGCCGTTGTCCGCATGTTCTCCGATACGCGCATAGAAATTGGCCACCAGTTTACCGTAGGCATTGATCTCCTTGCCGTATATGTCGTATCGTGCCACATAATTGGAAGGCGTCACCGTGGCGGACGCATGCTCGTCTCCGGGAGCAAAGGAGGTTATGGTCTCTCCGTACTCGTCTCTGATGACAGCTCCGGGAATGTTGCTGACTATGGAATTTCCGAGAGCCGTGGTGTAGAGCTGCATGGAGTTCGCCTCCTCCTGCTCCCGGAAGGAATGCTTGTCGGTATAGCTGCCAGCTATATTGTAGTCCAGCGACTTGAGCCATCCGGCATTCTGAAAGTTCAGATGTCCGTTGGTCGAGAACCTTGCTCCGATGCCGGAGGCCCCGGTCATGACATTCCTCTCCTCCATGTCGGGATTGTCGCCCTGGAAGTCGTTGCTGTAGTTGAAATCAATGGAGGTATTTGTGTTGAGCGGGCCGAAATTCTTGCTCCACAGGAGCTTGCCGTTCAATCTGCGGTACGATTCGTATGCTGCGGTGAGCTTTTCCGTACTGTATGCGTAGTCAACGCTGAAATTGAAGCTTCCGGCCTTCTGCGTCTGGAACCCCTTGCTGGCCGAAAGCTGCCAGATGCTGGGATTCGTACGCACCCTGACGATATAGGGCGAAGCGCCTGCGCGGGACTTCACTATCACCGCTCCCGAAGTCATGTCTCCGTACTGCACGGACGCTATTCCGCGTATGACCTCGACCGATTCGATATTGTCTGTGGAGATGTTGCGTATGTCGACTCCGGCCGCCGGTGAAGCTCCTCCTCCCGTCATATTGTTTGAAGTCGAGAGATTGCCGGAATTGAGCGCCGGCGAAAGCACTTGAAGATTGGCGTTGTTGGACAGAGGGGCTCCGTCCACGATGACAGCCGTCCCAAGACTGTTCATCGAGGCGTCACCGTATCCAGGCCCCCTGAGGGTCAGGTTCTGAACCCCGCTGATGCTTGAATTTGAAATCGCGACGCCGGGCAGCAGAGACATCACGTCATTCAGGGAAGAAGCCTGAAGATGATCCATGGCCTGACGCGAGATCATCGAGGCCGTAGCCTTGCCCGCTTCGTCGCGGGTAGCCGTCACCGTGACCTCCTGCATGCGGAAACTGATTTCGGACAGAGTGAAATCGAGCACATAATCCTTTCCGCCCGTAATAACAAGCTTCTTCGATTCCGTACTCATGCCGAAGAACGACGCCTCGACCGTCACCTCGCCAATCGAAATGTTTTCAATGCGGTAGTTGCCGTCGACATCAGTCGTCGTATATATTTTGGACGGAAGCAGACTTATGACCGCGAATTCTATCGGCCGCCCGTCTTCCGCCGAGACGACCCTTCCCGAAATCGCTCCGTCCGTCTCACCGGCCGATACCGGCGTCAAACCGTACACGAAAGCGGAAACCGCGCAGAATAGGATTGAAATGAATCTGTTCATGCCTTACACTACAGGAGTGCAAAGATATATCGGGGGGATCGTTCGCGTCAATCACAATAAATAATGATTTTGAAGCGGCAGAAGGCGGATGTCTCCCGGCAGGCTTTTCCAAGATTCACCGCCTGCCGGGAGACAACCGCCTTCTGATATATAGCCGCGAAATTACTCCGGCTTGTACGAATCCTTCAGCGAAACGGTCTTGTTGAAGACAGCCTTCTCCGGAGTCGAATCCTTGTCCTTGACATAGTAGCCCGTGCGCTCGAACTGCACCGCGATGCCGGAAGCGTCATCGAGCAGGGCGGGTTCGGCAAGGCCCGAGCCGACGACAAGCGACTCGGGGTTCAGGAACTCCTTGTAGTCCCTGTCCTCGGGAACCTGGCTCATGTCGGCGAGAGTGAACAGCCTGTCGTAATTGCGGATTTCGATCTCCCTGGCATAAGCGGCGGAGACCCAGTGGATCGTGCCTTTGACGCTGCGCCACTCGCCGCCTCCGGGACGGGTCGAGGGATCGTAGCTGCACTCGAGCGCGGTCACCTTGCCGTCGGCGTCCTTGATGACCTTCTCGCACTTGATGATGTAGGTGTATTTGAGGCGCACTTCGCCGTCGGGTTTCAGACGGAAGAACTTCTTCGGAGCGTCCTCCATGAAGTCGGCCCTGTCTATCCACAGTTCTCCGGTGAAGGGCACCCTGCGCGTCGCGCCTTCGGGTTCCGCCGGATTCAGCGGACAGTCGAACCACTCCACCTGACCGGCGGGCCAGTTGGTGATGGTGACCTTTATCGGATCCTGAACGACCATGTAGCGGTTGGAGCGCGCGTTCAGATCCTGACGCACGCACCATTCGAGCAACTGTATGTCCATGAGCTGGTCGCGCTTGGAGACGCCTATCTTCTCGCAGAACATCTTGAGAGCCTCCGGGGTGTAGCCGCGGCGCCGCACTCCGCAGAGCGTCGGCATGCGGGGGTCGTCCCAGCCGGCCACGAAACCCTTCTGCACGAGCTCCAGCAGCTTGCGCTTCGACATCAGGGTATATGTGAGGTTCAGGCGCGCGAACTCGTACTGATGCGACGGGAAGATGTCCAGAGTCTGGATGAACCAGTCATAGAGCGGACGGTGCACGTCGAACTCGAGGGTGCAGATGGAATGCGTGATGCCCTCGATGGAGTCGCTCTGGCCATGAGTATAGTCATACATCGGGTAGATGCACCATTTGTCGCCGGTGCGGTGATGGGAGGCGTGCTTGATGCGGTACATTATAGGATCGCGCATCAGCATGTTCGGATGGGCCATGTCGATCTTGGCGCGCAGCACCTTCTCGCCGTCGGCGTACTTGCCGTCGCGCATCTCCCTGAACAGCCTGAGGTTCTCCTCGGGTGTGCGGTTGCGGCAGGGGCTCTCCACGCCCGGAGTGTCCACAGTCCCGCGGCCCTTCGAAATCTCCTCCTGGCTCTGGTCGTCGACGTATGCCTGACCCTTCATTATCATCTGCTCGGCCCACTCGTAGAGCTGGTCGAAGTAGTCAGAGGCGTAGAGTTCCTTCTCCCAGCTGAAGCCCAGCCACTTGATGTCCTCCTTGATCGCGTCGACATATTCCGTGTCCTCCTTGACGGGGTTGGTGTCGTCGTAGCGCAGATTGGTCTTGCCGCCGTATTTCTGCGCGAGTCCGAAGTTGATGCACAGCGACTTGGCGTGACCGAGATGCAGGTATCCGTTAGGTTCCGGAGGGAATCTCGTGAGAATGCTCTTCACCTTTCCCGATTTCAGGTCGTCTTCGATTATTTCCTCGAGGAAATTCAGTTTTCTGTTCTCTTCCATTTGTATTGACAACTCGTTAAGCGTGGCAAATTTAGAAATAATTCGTATATTGCGAACGATAGATGCACGAAGGCGGCCCGATTTTTACAAAAACGCAGCGGCCTTCTGTTTTGTTCCGGCCTGCAGGGCCGGGGCCGATTCATGACCACAGACACACCGAAGCGATGGCCCAGGAATTATTCAAACAGAAAGAGAAGACCCAGGTACGAACCGCCGGGAAAGAACTTGTCCGTCAGGTGTCCGACGCCTGCCCGTACTGCGGAAAAATCATAAAGGGAACCGAGGAGTTCTGCCCCCACTGCGGCCGTCCGCTCGCCCCGTACTGCACTTTCTGCGGCGCCGAAGTACCTCCCGGAGAAGAATTCTGCCCTGAATGCGGCATGAGCCGCGCAGGAGTCGTATGCCCGCGCTGCGGCACCATAAACGCGAGAGCCTACTGCCGCAATTGCAACGAACCGCTGACACCGGCCGCCCGCAAGGAGGTCGAAAGGGCGAAGAAGGATCCGGTCTATCTCAAGGCCGCCGAACTCGCAGTCAGGATGGCCGAGCTCCAGCAATTGATGGACGACACACCCGAAGGCGGACTGATCGACATCGGAGGCGACGGGAGCGAATCACCGAAACCCGCAAGGGAGCTTCCTCCCGACATATTGAGGCTCAAGGAGATGCTGGCTTCCGTACAATCCGGAGGCCCGGCACCCGCGCGGCCTGACCCCGCGCCGAAGCAGCAGGCCGCACCCGCGAAGACCAGGTCGAAGCGCAAGTCGAAGGCGGAGCTTCAGGCCGAATACGAGAAGATGAAGGCCGAACTCAACTCCACGCTCGAACACATGGTGCCTCCCGCAGGATCGACGCCGCAGGAGCAGCGCAACTACTATTCGGCCCGCAGGATCTCCGTGATACAGAAAGTCAAGAGCAACAACCCCGTCGCATGGGTCTGCAACTACTGCGGCTGCTGGCACAACAAGCCGAGCGAGTGCTGCGAACCCTGGCACGGCGGGACATGGATATATGAAGACAAAACAATCACTGTAACTAAAGAACTATGACAGATACGAGCAACACGGTCCCTGCCGGCTCCACGCCGGCATCCGGAGGCACGGTCGCGACGCCGCAGCAGAGCGGCGGCAACACAGGCGGAACCATAACCGCACCCACGCCCGGCTCCGGAGGCACCATAGCTTCCGGCGTCTCTCCTGGCGGAACCGTCACCGCGGGCAATGTACAGGGGACGGCGGTCATGAACGGCAGCGTTGCCGGAATGACGGCCGTTGCGAGCGCGACCGCCGTGGCGTCCCAGGCTCCGGCAGCGTCCGGACCGGCACCACAGGCCACCTTCGACCTCACCCGGCGCAAGACCCTCACCATACACGGCAAGACCTACGAAATCGACAAGCTCATAGGCAACGGCGGCGAGGCCGAGGTCTATGTGCTGGTCTGCGAAGGCCGGAAATACGCTCTCAAACTCTACCGAGGGGTGCATCAGTTCAACAAGGATCTCATAGGCAGGCTCACGAAGCTGCGCGGGAAGGCGGCGGTCACCGACATCTACGGCTACGGAAACATCACCATCGGTTCGGAAAAGCGCAGCTTCACGCTGATGGAATACTGCGAGGACGGCTCCACGGCATCCTGGGACTTCAAGGGCAACGGCGACGCGATACTCCAGATAGTCACGCTGACCGCCCGCAACCTCAACGAGCTCCACAAGGTGGGCGTGCTCCACAAGGACACAAAGCCCGAGAACCTGCTGTTCACCGACAAGAGCAACTGCCTCCTGCTGCTCTCCGACTTCGGCATCTCCGACATACTCGGCGCCGACGGCAGCGTGAACAGCCTTCAGGACCGCACTCCTATCTACGCGGCTCCGGAAATCTACACCAAGGCGTCGATAATCGGAGGCGCCACCTACGCGATAATGACCCGCGCCTATGACTACTACGCCCTCGGAATGACGGCTCTGGCCCTCTGGGTGGGCGCCGACGCGTTCAAGCGCAAGGAGACCGAGCTCGTGAAGCTCAAACTGGAGGGCAAGATAGACGTGCCCAAGGCCATGCCCGAACCGCTCCGCACCATAGTCCGCGGCCTGCTGCTCAACGACGTGGAGAGCCGCTGGGGTTTCGACGAGATCCAGCGCAAGCTCTCCGGAGAGGACGTGCCCGTGGGAGAGAGCCTCGGCACCCTGAACATAGTCTTCGATTCGAGCAAGAACAAGATAGCGCGCAGCACCGCCGACCTCGCGAAATTCATGATGGAGGACCAGGAGCTCGGAATCTCCTACCTCTACAAGGGGCGCGTCTGCGAATGGCTGCGCAAGTCGATGCCCGAAGTCGAAATCAGGCTCAACGACATCATCGAGACCAGATACCCGAAGAACCAGACTGCCGGCCTCTACGCCGCCGCGCTGGTGCTCGACCCCAATCTTCCGTACTACGACCGCAAGGGCAAGACCCACGACACCATAATCCCCCTGCTGAACGCGGAGGACAGTTTCAACAACAACCTCACCGACCCGGACAATCCGGTCTACATCTACCTCAGGCACAGCGAGGGGAAGCAGGCGGCCGACCGGATCTTCCAGAGGGTCAAGGCTGCCGCCGCCGACCAGTTCGGCCAGGCTAGAAGCACCCTGATATGGGCCGTCCATGACTCCGATATAACCAGATCCTTCTACGGCAAGAAGAGCGCGGACGAAGCGAAGTTCACCGAGGTCCGCTGCCAGAATCCGGCGGAGGTGCTGAAATTCTTCTCGGACCACCGCATAGTCTCCGACGAAGACAAGAAATGGATCTGCTCCCTCGCGTTCGTGGAGATGCTCCGCACATTCTCGCCGGACGACGCCGCCAAGGTGGAGAAACTCAGGCAGCAGAACTCGTCCGAAGGTTTCCAGAGGCTGTACCGCTATATAATCCAGACACTGAACCCGGCCGCCGACCTCAACCTCTGCGCCGACCCGAAGAATCCGTGGTACGCGATGACCGGCAAGGGACTCGGCAAGCTCATCAACATGGCCTTCAACGCCTATTACGTGCAGTTCGAAGGCGACAGGGACAGGCTCTACAACGACTGGACCTCCGGCACCAACCCCTACAGGGACATCTGCCAGGCATCCCTCGTGGATCTCATAATAATGTCGTTCAGAGGCTCCTGGAAGGACTCATACGTCCAGAAGTCGTTCAGGACAAAGGGGAACAGGTTCGACGCCCAGGACAGGTGGGCAGCGTACTGCACCGACTACAAGAGCACTGACAACAGCAAGAAATACGGGCCCTACGACGTTCAGATAGCGATAATGAAGACCGTCGCCGGCTTCGGCTTCACCCCGGAGTACCGCTTCAGGAACAGTGCCGAGACCGTGAGCGGCATCTCGGGACTCAAGTCCCTCTCCGGCTCGGGCAAGGAAGGCAAGGATTGGAAGAGCGAAATCAGGCAGGCCGTCAGGAGCCGCAGCCTGCACGCATGGGTCGCCGTACAGTACCAGGAGAACCCGCACGCCGACCTCAAGCCGAAGTACGCCTACGAGAAACTCACCCAGCAATATCTGGAGACACTCGGCCGCTACGACCCCGACAACCGGGAGTACAGCCGCTGGAACGAGGCCCGCAACTCGATAAGGAAGGACGGAAAAGCCCAGCCCATACTCGCGCTGGGCACCATACAGAACATCTTCACGGTGATCTGCACCCTGTTCTTCTTCGTCAGCATCGCCTCCCAGGTGCTGGGAATCATCCAGATGCCCTGGCTGGACTACGGACTCAAGAAGGAAGTGTTCATACTCTTCGGCCCCATAGTCTTCTGCCTGCTGCTCTGCCAGTTCTTCAGCGAAGACAGGGTGTTCGGGTTCTTCTACTCGATATTTGCCTATTTCTTCTTCATGCTGATACTGTATTTCGTGAGCCGATGGTTCATCTATAGGCTCGTGCCCTACATCTCGCTCGCGGCCACAGGCTTGTTCGCCTGGTACTTCCTGAGCCGGCTCTTCCAGCCGAACGAAGGAGCCTCGGGCCTCAGGTCGCTCGGCACACCGGACCAGGATCTGCTGATTCTCGAACCCCTGCACTACGCGTTCAAGAGCCCGGCGTCAGCTTTCCAGTCGTCCGTCGCCGCCAACGAAGACTTCTACAAGGAGCAGTACAAGGATTCGCTCAAGGAGAAGATCAGGCCGGTCATACTCGGATGCATCACAGGTTTCATCCTGATGGGCAACGGCGCCGCGGCCTATGGTCTTGTGGAGAAAGAACGGGCGGAGAAAGAAGCCGAGTCCGTTTCCGTCACCACCAGGGCCGTCACCGTCGACGGCAATGAATACGAAGTCATGGCCACCTGCTCGGCAAAGGATCTCCATGTGGAATTCCTGAGCAGCCGCAGGACAGCGGAGGACAGTCTGCTCGTGCGTTTCCGGCTCACCAACGGAGGGGAACATGAGATAGCCCCCGACATAAAGGCGTCCATACTCCTGCAGAAGACCGCCGGCCGCATCGAAGCCGAGGATGACGCAGGCAGAATCTATCGTTTCAGGGACGGAGAGATCTCGGTAAGCGCACCCGACGTCACCATAGACAGTTCCAGCAAGAGCGGATTCTTCGCTCTGCCCTCCGGAGAGACCGCCGAATGCTCGGTGACGCTTTCCAATGTGGGCCCCGACGCGAGCCGACTCGAACTGCTCACCATACCTGCCAGAGGCCTCGAAGGAGGCACGAAGGCGGGATACATAATGTTCAGTGACATTCCGGTTCCTAAAACAATATCCAGATGAAAGACTGCCAGAACTGCCACAAGCCGAACAGGAACGAGGCAAAATACTGCAAATGGTGCGGCACTCTGCTCGCAGCCGCCCCGCAGGACGGCGCCCCTGACGGAGCCTCCCTGCCCGAAGCCTCGGATTTCATAGCCAAGGACAACATTCTGCCCATCTTCAGAAGCTTCGCGGCGCGCTGCGAACATGCCTCCGAATTCATGCAGCTTTCCGGCGGCACCACGAGGCCGGGACTCGACTGCGTGATCACCGGCACCGCCGGCACGGGAAAGGTCTACCTGGCCGACCAATTGTGCTCGCTGCTCTTCCGCTACAAGATTTCCGACGGACGCGCGCCCAAGCAGATCGACGCGGCCGACTGGGACGGATTCAACGGCGACCTGGACAAGAATCTCGCGAAAATCAAGAAAGGCGTGCTGCTCGTCACGAACTGCCAGGATCTCGTGGGCGACGGAAAGAACGGCCTCGACAAACTGTTCGCGAGGATGCGTCAGGACAAGGAGATGCCCGTGGTCATACTCTGCGGCCTCGAAGACGGTTTCGGAGGCTATATCCGGGCCAACAAGCATGTGTCGTCGCTCTTCGAATTCAATTTCGGACTGCTGCCCTTCAACGATGTCCAGCTCACCCGGCTCTGCACCTCCATCATCACCGACAAGTTCAGGACGGCCATCTCGCCCGGGGCGGAGAAGAAGCTCGGCCTCGTGCTCAAGAAGAAATTCCGCGACGGAGAGTCCGGAGAGAACGGTAAGCTCGCATGCAGGCTCGCCGAAGCCTACACCCTCAACAAAATCGAACGCTGCGGCAAGAACGGGCCGCTTGAAGAAGCCGACATACCCGACGAAGCGTTCAAGGAGCTCACCGAGGAGGAGATATTCGCAAAGCTCGACTCCTTCGTGGGCCTTCAGGAGGTCAAGGACGAAATCCGCTCGATAATCAACAAGATAAAGAGGGAGAAGCGCGAAAACCCCGTCGCCAAGGTCAAGCTCAAGTCGCATTTCGTGTTCCTCGGCGGCCCGGGCACCGGAAAGACCACCATCGCCCGCCTCTTCGCCGAAATCCTCAACAGCCTCCAGGTGCTGCCCTGCGGCCACCTCGTGGAGGTCACCCGTAAGGATCTCGTGTCGCAGTATGTGGGCGACACGGCCCAGAAGACCGAGCAGGTGATAAACCAGGCGATGGGAGGCATACTCTTCATCGACGAGGCCTATTCGCTCAAGCAGAGCGACGACGACAAGTACGGGCAGGAGGCCATAGACACCCTGCTCCCCTTCCTCGAGAACAGAATCGGGGACTTCATCTGCATCATCGCCGGCTACACCCGCGAGATGACCGGCTTCCTGCGCTCCAACTCCGGCCTCGACTCCCGCTTCAAGCGCAAGATAGAGTTCAAGGACTACAACGGCAAGGAGCTCAAGACCATATTCATGAACATGGTCGAGAAGAACAAGCTTCAGCTCGACGAGGAGAGCGAGTCCAAGATAGACAAGTACTTCGAGCGCATGTATCTCTCCCGCACCGACACCTTCGGCAACGCCAGGGCCGTGCGCAACACTTTCGACAGCTGCGTCACCAGACAGGGCGACAGGATAGCCGACCTCCGCGGCGACGAATACGAGAAGCAGAAGAACCTGCTGATATGGAGGGACATAGTTGGCGACGAGGAGAGCGAGGACATCAGCGTGGAGCAGGTCATGAAGGAGCTCGACCAATTCGTTGGCATGGGTTCGGTCAAGGCGGCCATCAGGAGCCTCGCCGAGGAGATGCGCTTCCAGCGCAGGCGCATGGAGTTCGGCGGCAAGGCGACGATACGCCCCGTGAACATAATCCTGACCGGCAACCCCGGAACCGGAAAGACCTCGGTCGCCAGAGTGCTCGGCAAATTGTTCAAGGCCATGGGCATCTGCTCCACCGACAGGGTCATCGAGAAGAGCCGCAAGGACATAGTGGGCCGCTACGCCAACGAATCCGACAAGGAGATGGACAAGGCCGTCAACGAGGCCATGGGCGGAGTGCTCTTCCTCGACGAAGCCTACACCCTGGCGCCCTTCGACGACATGGGGCAGTGCAACGACAGCGAAGGTCTCAAGGCCCTTGAGCGCCTGATGACCCGAATGGAGAACGACAGGGGCAAGTTCGTGCTCGTCTGCGCGGGCTACAAGGCCGAGATGGGCAACCTGATGAAGGCCAACCCGGGCTTCCAGAGCCGCTTCACCCACAGCATCAACATCGACGACTACACCCCCGAAGAGCTTACCGAGATATTCAGGCGCAACTGCGAGAGCCAGGGCTACACGCTCGCCGACGGCGTGCTCGAGAAGGCCCTGAGCGCCTTCCGCAAGATCATCTCCGAGAAGTCCGGCAAGTCGTTCGGCAACGCCCGGGAGGCCCGCAACATGCTCGACCAGTGTCTCGGCATGCTGGGCACGAGGGTCAACGCCCTGCCCGATGCCGAGGTCACGCGCGAAAGCTTCTTCACCATACTGCCCGAGGACATCCCCTACGAGGAGCCGAAGGTGGTCAGCGAGGAGGAGTGCATGGCCGAACTCAACTCGCTCATCGGACTCGACGGAGTCAAGGAGGAGATACGCCTGATGATGGAGGAGCTCCGCCAGCAGAAACTCGAAGCCGAAATCAACGGCACCGACTTCAAGGGAATCAGCGGCGACCACTACCTCTTCCTCGGCAATCCCGGCACCGGAAAGACCACTGTGGCCCGTCTCATGGGAGGCATGCTCCACTCGCTCGGCGTGCTGCCGAGACCCGACGTCATCGAAGTCTCACGCAGCGACCTTGTCGCCGGATACAGCGGCCAGACCGCGCCCAAGACGCGCGAAGTCGTCAACAAGGCCATGGGTGCCATACTCTTCATCGACGAGGCCTACTCGCTGATTCAGGGGCCGCACGACAACTTCGGAACCGAGTGCGTGAGCGAGCTTCTGAAGCTGCTCGAGGACCGCAAGGGCAAGTTCGTCTGCATCGCCGCCGGCTACACCCGCGAGATGCAGCAGTTCCTCGACTCCAACTCCGGACTCAAGTCGCGCTTCAACAAGGTCATCAACTTCGAGGACTACAACGCCGAGCAGCTCATGGACATCTTCCGGCTCAACTGCCGCAAAGGCGGCTACACCCTTGATCCGGAGGCCGAGCAGCTGCTCGTCCGGAAATTCTCCGACATCTATGCGAACCGCAGCTTCGACTTCGGCAACGCCCGCGAAGTGCGCAACATATTCCGCGAGGTCAAGTCCGCCGCCGCCAGGAGAGCCAACGCCCGCATGGCCGAACTCGTGGCGGGAGGCATGGACAAGACCGAAGCCTACAGGCAGGCACAACCCAAACTCATAATCAAGGAGGACATACAATGAACAACCAGGACATTTTCAAGGAGCTGGATTCCCTCATAGGGCTCCATAACGTCAAGCATGAAATACATGCGGACGTAAAAGAAATCCTGCTCCGGAAGCAGGCAGGGACAATTCCGGCAGCTCCGGCGACAAGGAACTATGCGTTCATAGGCAATCCCGGCACAGGGAAAAGCACCGTGGCCGGAATCTTCGGCAGGATACTCAAGGACATCAGTGTCCTGTCAGGAGGGCAGGTCGTGACCGTGACCCGGGCGGACCTTGTCGGCAGCTATTTAGGAGCTTCGGAGCAGAAGACCCGCCAGGCCGTCGAAAAGGCACTCGGAGGAATACTTTTCATCGATGAGGCGTACACGCTCGGGCAGAGCGACAACGACTTGTTCGGACGGGAGGCGCTGGACACTCTGCTCATGCTCATGGAGGTCCGCAGGGGAGAATTCGTCTGCATACTCTCAGGCTATCCCGATGAAATGAAGCGCTTCCTGGACTCGCTCCCCGGCCTGCAGACGCGTATCGGAAGGATACTGATGTTCGAGGACTCCACGCCTTCCGAACCGGAGTAGCTCTTCAGGAAATGAAATGCACTCGCGCTGCATGTCGGGCGCCCCGTCCGATAATGCCGTCGGCACGAACATGATGGACGGATTTCCATCCGGCTTGAAAATAACAAAAGAAGACATAATATGAAATGCCCGTTTTGCCAAAGCATAATCGAGGATGACAGCCGCTGGTGCGACCAGTGCGGACAGGAGCTGAAGTTCTGCCCGTCCTGCCGCGCGCCACGCAAGGGCAACTCCTGCCCCGCCTGCGGAGAGATGCTCGTGAGCGGGGACCAGTTCTTCGGAGCCGGACTTCCGGACGGACAGCAGGCGGCTCCGGCCGGACAAGCCCAAGCCAGCCCTGCAGCCGCACCTGCACCCGCTCCGCAGACGGCGCCCCAACCCGCACCGGCCCCGCAAGCTTCCCCTGCACCCCGGCCAGCACCGGGACCGGCAGCCGCAGGAAGCTCCCCCGCACTGCCCGGACTCACGCTTTCAGGAAGCGGCATGCGCCTCTCTGTCCGCGAAGGCGTCTTCGGACGCAAGGGCGGAATCTTCCCGGAACTCGCAAGCTGCGGCTATGTGTCCGGAACCCACGGAGAGCTCAAGTTCTTCCCCAACGAAAACTGCTGGGGAATCAGGGACTGCGGCTCCACCAACGGCACCTTCATAGGCGGCACCCGGCTTGAGAGGGACAAATGGTACGTCCTCAAGGCCGGAAACCGTCTGCGCATAGCCACTCTCGACTTCACCGTAGAACAAGCATAGCCATGAGACTCGACATCTTCTGCCTCTCCGACAAGGGTTGCGTACGCAGCGGCAACCAGGACATGGCCGGAGCCGGCCTGCACCTGATACGCGACGGTCAGACCAGCTTCATGCACGGACTCGGCGACGGGAAAAACTACTTCCTGCTGATCGCCGACGGCATGGGCGGCCACCAGCACGGCGAAATGGCCAGCAGCTACACTCTCGAGGAGCTGCGGGCCCTGATTTTCGACGGCAGCCGCAACTGGAACAATGCGGAACAGGTTCTCACCGAGGAAATCCTGAAGATAAGCACCGAACTCAATCTCAAGTCGGCCGGAATGCAGCTCGACAAGCCTATGGGCTGCACCCTGACCGGATTCGTGTTCGCGGGAGGAAAGATTCTGCTCGTGAACGTCGGCGACAGCCGCAGCTACAGGCTTCGCGGCGGAATGCTGCGCAGGCTCACGGTCGACCAGACCATACACGAAAGGGACATGGTACCCTTCCCCCAGGGGAAAGCCATCTACAGCTGCATCGGCGGCGGCATCAGTCCGGAAACCGTGATCGAGGACTATGGGAGCCGCCTGCTCCCGGGCGACAGGCTGCTCATCTGTTCCGACGGACTCACCGACATGGTCAGCGAGGAGGACATCGAAGTATTCCTCGCCGAAGGGCAGCCTTCCCATGCCGGGAGCCTGCTCGTCGAACACGCGAAAGCGGCGGGAGGACTGGACAACGTGAGCGTGATAGTGGCCGACATACTTGAAGACGAGCCTGAAGCCGGCGTGACGAGGCAGGCCGCAGCCGCTCTTCCGGCGGAAGGCGGACCAGCTTGCGCCGTCGCTTCGGAACCCGAGCTGCTCCCCTCTCCCGACGGACCGGACGGAGCCGGACGCACGGAACCTTCCTCGAAGATGGAGGAAATCCCTGACGAGAGCGGCACCGGACTGCCCGAAATCTCCGAATCCTGCGACAACTGCCAATAATCATCAACAACACCAGACAATACAGCCATGGACAATCTCGAAATGACAAGAATCCTGATCACCCTTCCCTGGGGCCAGGATCTCGGACAGCAGATCTACAACGCCCTGCAGGGCAAGATAGTGGAGACGCTGATCAAGAAAGCCAACATAATCCAGAACAGCAACTACTACAAGAACCTGCTCGACGGCCACAGCTTCAAGGTCGGCCCGGAAACTCTCGCCAACTACTGGAACATCTTCCAGGAAGTCAGGCAGACCACCGGCTTCAACGAGGACATCGACTTCTACATCACCGGCGACGCGACGATCAACGCGTTCTGCATACCCTCCGAAAAGGAAGGGCGCAGCCACATACTCAACATCAACAGCGGCCTCGTCAACATCATGAGCGACGACGAGCTCCGCTTCGTGATAGGCCACGAATTCGGCCACCTGATCGACTCCTCCCGCAAGACCAAGGAGCTGATTTCCTTCATCTACCCGGAAGGCACGGTGACGCCGCTGGCCCTGGTCAACAAGATAAGGGTATGGCAGCAGCTCGCCGAAATTTCCGCCGACCGCTGCGGCTTCATCGCCTGCCGTGACCTCAGGGCCTGCGTGTCGGCCTTCTTCAAGATGTCCTCGGGTCTCGACTTCGAGAAGATGGGGCTCAACTTCGAGAGCTTCATCGAGGACAACGGACGCAAGCTCAAGACCTTCAGCGAGTCCGGCGGCCTGAACCTCGCCACCCACCCCAACAACCTGATAAGGATAGAGGCCCTCAAGGCCTTCTCCGAGTGCGGGGCCTTCCACGAGAGCGGAGGCCTGAGCCCCGACGAGCTGAATTCCAGGATGCTGCCCCTCGTGAACCTGCTCGGCAGGCTCAGCGACAACGAATTCGAATACGACATAGCGAACTACGCCGCCACGATGGGCCTGATTCTCGGCCAGATCGACGGTCAGGTCGACGACAAGGAAGTATCCATGATACTCAACTTCATCTCCAAGGTGCATCTCTTCCCTTTGGACATTCTGTCCGAGTACGCCAAGATGAAGCAGGAGCAGCTCTATGAAATCTGCGCGAAGAGCGTGTCCAACATACTGGAGTCCCACCCGGAGATGCGCGTGGAACTCCTGAAATATGCAGTGAGTCTCGTGATGACCAACAACGAGATCAACGAGGACGAGGTGAACTTCGTATTCAGCGTCGGCACGCAGAGTCTCGGCTTCAGCGAACAAGAGATCGCCCAGCACTTCGCCGCCGCGATCCAGGCCAACTTCAACCCCTCACTGCTCTCGATCGGCTAGCCCATGGCGGAGAAGTTCCTGTTCAGCAAAGGATTCGAGGTCTTCAGCACCGAAGACTACGCGGTGGCAAACCCCATCGCGAAGAGGGACTATTCGGAGACCTACCGTCTGACCCGCAGGAAGGACGGCAGGCCTTTCCTGATGAAGGTCTATCTGACCGACAGCATGCCCGACACCCTCAAGTTCGGCAGGGAGCCGAGGCTGATATCCTACCTCAACACCTCCGGCATCTCCGGCATGCTGTCAATAATCTCATGGGGCGAATTCCGCTCGGATGACGGGAAACTGTTCCCCTATGTGATCTCCGACTATTTCGAGCGAGGACTGCTTTCCGACAGACTGCTCACCGACGGCCCGATGAGCGCGCTGGAGGCCGTGGGCGTATGTCTTGACATAGCGGGCATACTGCTGAACCTGCGCTCGCCCAAAGGCGGCAACTTCGCGCACTGCGACATCTGCCCCGACAACATCATGTTCGGGCGCGACGAGAACGGCGACCTTCACGCCCATCTGATCGACAATGACCACATACTGCATCTCGACGGGAAGAGCGTCCCGGAGAACTGGTGGGAAGATGTCGACCTGCGCTACACTGCCCCCGAAGCCTTCTGCAGGGAGGGCGTGAAGCGCAACTCCGACGTATATTCCCTCGGGGTGATCCTCTACCAGTGCTACTACGGCAGCTACCCCTGGAAGATGGACGAAAAGCGCATTGCGAAGCTCGACCTGCCCGGAAGGATGGGGGCGATGATGTGCTACAGGAACAGCGACTTCCGGGAGCAGGACAAGGAGGACGACAGATGGGGGCCGCTGATCAGCGCCCTCGCGGAGAAGATGACCACCTTTGACTATGACGAGCAGGAATTCACCGAGGAGCTCCGCCCTCTGCTGCTCGAGACCTGGCAGATGCTCATGGCGGCGAAGACCGCGATTCTGACCGCAGAGCCCTCCGAAGACGTGGTTTCGGCCTACACGAGGACGCTCGGATACATAATCTCGCCCGAACGCGCCGGGCTCTACGGAGACGAGGCCTCTCTCCAGAACGCCGGGGAGACGCCCGACAGGACGGAAGAGGAGGAAGCCCCGGCGGCGCAGAAGATTGAAAGTTCGTCCGCCGACGACTCTGAGTTCACCAACGCCGAGCTCGGCTACACCCCTCTCGTGAGGATGCATGTCCCCGGAGCGGGAGGCTTCAAGGACGTGGCCGGCATGGAAAGACTCAAGGAGCAGATGCAGAAGAAGCTGCTCTACTTCCTCAGGAACCCCGCCCTGGCCAGCCAGTACAAGATAGACCTGCCCAACGGCATGCTGCTCTACGGCCCTCCCGGCTGCGGCAAGACCTTCTTCGCCGAGAAACTGGCCGAGGAGAGCGGATTCAACTACGCGCTCGTCAAGGCCTCCGACCTCGGCTCGACCTGGGTGCACGGCGGACAGGGCAAGATAGGAATGCTCTTCAAGGAGGCCAGGGCCAAGAGCCCCTGCATCATCTGTCTCGACGAGTTCGACGCCTTCGCGCCGAAAAGGGAGACCCTGACCAACGCCAATCTCGCCGGCGAGGTCAACGAATTCCTGAGCCAGCTCAACAACTGCGGCAGGGACAGGGTGTTCGTGATAGCCACGACCAACAACCCCGAAATCATAGACCCCGCGATGCTGCGCTCCGGCCGTATCGACCGCTGCGTCTACATCCCGGCACCCGACTCGCAGGCGCGCAGGGCCGTGTTCCGCCTCTGCGTGGAGAAGCGTCCGCACAGCGGAGACATCAACTACAAGCTGCTGGCGGCGAGAACCGAAGGCTATGTGACCAGCGACATCTGCGGCATAGTCAACGACGCGGCCATCAACGCCGCCTACGCGAGGACGAAGATCTCGCAGGCCATGCTCATGCAGGCCATAGACAACTGGAAGCCCACCGTGGGCAAGGCCATGCTCGAAAAGCACGAGGAGATACGCCGGCGCATGGAGTCGGAAGTCGCAGCGGAGATTCCCGTGCCCATCAACGACAAGATACTCAACTGACGCACGATGACATTCCTACGAAGCTACGGCACTGCACAGGAGGAGGAATTCCGGGAGCTCGCGGAGCGGAGCGTCTCGCGGCTGCCCCCGACCCTCTCCAAACCCGTCGCGTCGCTGATGCGCGAGGTGGAGAAGGGGAATTTCTCCGCCGGCATGAACTACGCCCTCGACTTCCTCGAAATCAGCGTCCAGTTCGTGAGCTGCTGCCTGTTCGTGCTGCTGCAGGACGCCGAGAAGGAGCTTCCCGAGGATGCGAAGGCGATGAAGGCCATTGTCGACAAGATCGACAGCAAGCGCGCGCTCTCCTTCGGCGACTGGGTGAACGACATCTTCAACCCTGCGGTCAGGGCCGCGCTCAAGGAACTTCCCGACAACCCTCTCGTGCGCTCCCTGAACGCCGCGCTGTTCGTAAGGGGCGCAAACCGGCTTCTCGGCACGAAGACCGAACCCAGCGTGGTCAGGATACGCAACGAATACAAGGGCCACAGCACCACCCTGTCCAACGAAATCTACCGCGGCGTGGTGTTCACCCTGGAACCTCAGATTCTCGCGATGCTCAAGGCCGTGGAGCCCCTGCAGGAGTTCAGCTTCAATTTCTCCGACGGCGGCGGCAGCCTGTTCCGCTCGCCCGACGGGACGGAAGCCGACCTGTACCCGCTCGTGTTCCGCAACGAGAAAGGCTATGTCTATGTGTTCCAGTCTCTCAAGGACGAGGATATCTCCTACATCTCCTCCGACGAGGAGGCGGTGACCCTGATCGACGACAGCCGCAACGCAGCCTTCGACCGCCTGCTCCAGCGCAGCAGCCGTTCGTTCGACATCGCGAAGGAGATGAACTGGACCGAGATGCGCGCACTGCTGAACGCCGAATCCGCCCGCTTCCTCGGACGGGTCTACCGCGAGAAGAAATACAACCGCGAACTCTTCGTCGAGAGAAAGGCCCTCAGCCGGCTGCTCGGCGAATTCAGCGCAAGCCCCCTGACCCTCTTCCCCCTGCTCGGAGAGGCCGGACAGGGCAAGACCAACCAGCTCTGCTGGTGGACCGAGGAAATCTCGAAAGGCGACGACGCCGTGCTCATCTTCAGCAGTTCCGACTTCGCGGGAGAGAGCCTTCCTGACGCGTTGCGGCGCATCTTCCGCAGCTCTCCGAGAAAGGACGCCGCCAAAATCGTCCGCGAACTGCACAAGAGAGCCGGAGAGGAGGGGCGCACGGTCTACATATTCTTCGACGCAGTCAACGAGTGCCTGCGCTACAAGGACGCGCCCGCCGACGAGCTCAACGGCCCGGCCGCGCTCTACGAAGCGTTCAGGGAACTGTTCATACGCCCGGAATACCCGCGCTTCAAACTGCTTTTCACCTGCCGCAGCTACTCCTGGAAGACGCTGTTCCAGCTCCAGATGAAGCGCGATGCCACGCTGATGTTCGGACGCGACCGCGGGCAGGACTCCGAAGTGCACGGCTTCAGCGACGAGGAGCTCAGGACGGCCTGGGACATATACCAGAACCTCTACCAGATGAGCGGCGGCTTCGACGAACTCTCGAAGGTCTCGCTCGTCAGGCTGAAGGATCCGCTGATACTCAAGATCGCCTGCACCAACCATGTGGGGACCGCGCTGCCGCAGGAGCTTCAGGACTACAGCTCCATCGCCCTGTTCGCCGACATGACCGACAGGATAGCGCACTCTTACGCCGGCCGCCAGCAGCACGAGATCATGCTCACGATAGCCGGCTACATACTCGGTGAATACGAACAGGGACGGCCTTCCGACCGCATCGACAGGGCCGAACTCCGGCGCGCCTGGGACGACCCGTCCGCGGCGCTGCACAAGCTTTCGCGGCTGATCTACAAGCAGGGAGGACTCACCGTCGCCTACACCGAGCTCCTCAACAAGCCGGAACGTCCCATCCTGCGATACATCGAGACGCCGGACGGACGAGCCGAGATACAGTTCATCTACGAACGCTACCTCGAATACCTGATGGCCGTGGAGTTCATACGCCGCAACCGCCGCGACGGTTCCGCCATACCTGCCGAGGCCTACATACGCGCCCTTGAGGAGGAGAGCGGCTCCGTGGTCTACATGGGCGCCCTGCGCAACGCATTGATCATGGACTGGTGCGACACCGGCGACGACGGCACCCTGATCTCGCTCGTGCGCGACTACGGCGACGACTACGAAATCTCCCTTCTGACAGGCGAAGTGCTCAACGTGCTTATACGCGAGAACTACGAGGACCGCCTCTTCGCGCTGATGCGGCGCATGCTCGACGAGCCCCTGCCAGGACGCGACGAACTCACGAGGCAGTTCAACGAACTCACGCGCAAGATACAGGGAAACAAGGCCGACGAGTTCGTGATAGCCCGCCACAAATCCCTCAAGAAAGAACTCGGGCCGGTGCTGCATCTCGGGCAGACCGTCACGGTGAGCGTGATCAACGGTATGTTCCTGTCCGACTGGTTCGTCGGAGGGCTCTACCGACAGGACCCCTACGAGCTGCTCTGGAAACTCGTGGGCAACCCTCTGCTCGACATCGGCAACGACGCGTGCATGTATATCTACTATCTGCACAACAAGCGCCACACCCTCGAATTCACCCCGCTGCGCGAGAACATCAGCGCCGCGATAGTGCGAAGAATGTTCGCGACAGTGCAGTCCAGAGGGCTCGCAGCCACCGTCTCCGACGCGAAACTGCGCGCCCGGGCGGTCTCCTTCGTAGAGACGGGCGCCCGGCTCGCGGTGATGCTGATTATCGACGACATGCTCTCCGGACGGACGGGCGCTTCGGACAGGGCGGCGGAAATGATGCGCGACATACGCGGGCTCGTGTCCTGGCTGACATGGAAATTCAGGCTCGTCCGGCTCGTGATGCCCTTCTTCAGCATGATATTGAGGCGGCAGATCACCTTCCAGTCGTCCTATGTGAACAACGCGGTCGAATACCAGACCTTCTGGGACGACTCGGTGGTGCCGGCGGACGACGGCGGAGAGGGCCGATGGTGCAGGAAGTACGCGGCCGAACTGGCATCGTGGTTCGTGAGCGGCCCGGGGGACGGTTTCAGCGGCTTCAGCCGCGAACATCCGAAGATTCTCAAGGCCTATATGAGCGGCGACAGTTTCTCCTACTTCATACTGGAGCGCCTGCTCGCCGTCGCCGGAATCGCCGGATGGGAGAACATCGCTCCCGTGGTGCGGCAGTTCTTCACCGACGGCTACCGCGGCGGCGAATGGTTCGACTACTCGCAGATGTCGATGCTCTATGTGCTCTACCAGGTGCAGAAGAAGTCGGCCGCCTACAACCCGGAGCTCATGGAGATATATTCCCGCGAGGCCGCGGACTGGACCCGGCGCTGCAAGGGCTTCTTCCGCGGGCGCAACAGCCACAAGGCCAACACCACCGGGCTCTACAAGCGCAACGTGATGAACTGGTACTGCGATGTCTACTGCACCCACAGCGGCGACAACGTGCCCCACGACGGCGACACGGCGGCGGCTCCGGTCTTCCACGAACTGATAGAGGAAGCCGTGCGGACGAAGGACAAGCCCCTGCTCTACCATCTGCTCTCGAACATCTCGGAGCTCGTCTCCGACAACGGCTACGTGCTCACGGCTCTGGACCTGCTGCTGCATGTGATGCACCTCTTCCCCGACGCGGAGTCGGTCGCCGCGTTCGACGCAATGGACGGCGGGCTCAACGAAAACGCCCCGCAGACCCTCGTCCAGGCCGTCGGCAACGTGCTCTCGACCGCGAAGAACTACTTTCCGGAGGAGGTCGACGCCTTCCTGAGGCGGGAGCTCGCCGGAGTGGCCTTCCCTGGAGTGTCCAGATACCGCGACGAGGTGCTCAACTACAGTCCCGGCGGCGAGACGCTCTCGGATCTCTTCACCCACAGCTTCGGCAATTTCGTGATATGGTCGCTCGTCAACCTCGACCCCTTCAAGGAGTTCGCCGCGAGGGTGGTCGGCATGTCCGCACAGGCATCCGACTGCTTCGAATGGTACGACATGGTCATACGCGAGGGCTTCAGGACTATATTCGGAGTTAAAATATGATGCATATTATCAAAACAACGGCTATTTTTGTCTCCGCGCTGCTCCTCGGCATCAGCTGCCGTGCAGGAGAAGCCGGCAACGAATCTATGGACACGGAAAAGGAACTTACGGTGGTCGCCCATCGCGGCGGCGCAGCGCTCGGCCCGGAAAACTCCCTCGAATGCATGGAAAAGGGGATCGCGGTCGGCGCCAAATGGATAGAAGTCGACGTACACCTCTCCGCCGACGGCGAGATCGTGGTCTGCCACGACCCCTCTGTGGACCGGACGACCGACGGAAGCGGCTATATCAGCGAAATGAACTACTCCGAACTCAGGAAACTGAGGCTTCTGGATCACGCCGGCAATCCGACCGACGGACACCTTCCGACCCTTGACGAGGTACTCCGCCTCATAGAAGGCAGGGCCGGCCTGCTGCTGGAGATCAAGCATTCGCGGCACTCTCTGCCGGGAATCGAGCAGGCCTGCGTGGACTGCATACGCAGGAACGGAGCCGCCGGATACGTGACCATCCAGTCGTTCGACGACGAGGTGCTCGAGACCGTGCACGGAATCGCCCCCGAGATACGCCTGGAGAAGCTGCTCTTCTTCGCCGCCACCGGCCTGGGCTTCGAGTTCGACGGAGGCTTCTCGAGCTTCGACTTCGGGAAATACGACTATGTGGCCTCCTTCAATGTATATTATCTCGCCGCCACGCGCTCCTTCGTGGAGAAGGCGCACGCCCATGGCAAGGAAGTCAAGGTCTGGACCCTCGACAAGTACGACGCCGGGCTCGTGGAACTTGTGGACGGAGTGATCACCAACGACCCGAGACTGTTCATAAAGACTCCGAGGACATGGAATATATAGCTTATCTCTGCGGGGGCTTCTCGCTCGCGTCCGGCAGGGACGAATCCGCGGCCAGACTGCCCTCGGGCTGGGAACAGGACCGTTATACCACGGAACAGATCCGAAACTACGAACTCTACTATCTTCCGGACTTCGTGAGGTTCTGCCTCTGCCCTGAAGCCGGGGAGGAGCTGTCGATGCGCAGGTACACGATGCGCAGGGATGCCGTCGTGACTCTTCCGGCGGAACTGGCGCACACGGAATCCGACCTGAACGTCAGCATCCCCGAGCTCAAGCTATATCTGCTTCCGTTCCGCATAGCCATGTTCGCCGTGCATATCGAGATGCGGAGCGACGACGGGAACGACATCACCGCGGCCGCAGCGCTGCTGCGCAACCTCTCGAGACTCGGCGCCCCGGGACTCGAAGAGTTCCACAGGGAGGCGGTCGAACCGCTGATGGAAGTATGGAAGACGCTCTCCCTGGCGGCAGCCGGCGGAGCCTCGGCCGAACATGTGCGCCTGGTCGAAGACGGCAACAAGTTCAACCTCTTCCAGATAGCCCGCACAGGCAGGGAGAGCTGGCAGGACGGCGGAGCCGACAAGCTGCTGTTCGAACTGGCGACAGTCGCCCCGGTGGGCTCCTATGACGCAAAGTCGCTCGACTCCCCCTCCGAAGACTATTTCAGGAAAATCCTCAGCGAGAACTCGCTCTCGATCTACAACAACTGGAAATGCCTGTCGCTGTCCGACACCCTTACGATACTCTGTTCCGACTGCCCCGACTGGCTGGTCGCGAACTGGAAGAACGACTATTTCGGCCTCATCTACATCTGGCAGCTGTTCCGCAGGAACTACCTCTACCGCCTGACGCGCCGCTTCCGCTACGAAAGGGAGAACGCCGGCGGGCTGGAGCGCGAATCGGTGGACTTCGAGCGCAGCTGCTCCTTCCACCGCATCTCCTACAACTTCCTGCCCGAAGAGTTCAGCGCATGCACGGCCGGAGGGCTTAAAATAGAGAAGGAAAAGAACGAGCTCTACCACATGATAGCCCAGGAGGAGAGCGAAAGCGAGAAGAAGGCGGACAACCGCATGAACAGCCTGCTGTTCTTCATGACCTGCCTGACCATGGCCTCGACCATCTACGACACCTGCTGCCTGCTGCAGGAGGCCATCCCCTACGATTCCGTCGTGGTCGGCTTCAGGGTCACCGGCTCCGCGATGCTGACCGTGGTGCTGGCGGCTCTCCTGATCTACAGATACAAGACCCGCAAATCATGAACTCTGCAAGAATCTTCAATGTCGCAGGACACCGTTTCGGCCTGATCCTGCCGGACGGTGCCGACGAGGACCGGGTTCTCAGGCCCTACCTTCCCTTCGAGACCGACGACTCCGTGGAGCCTCTTTTCATGCTCGGCGTCGAGAACGGACGGAGCGGGCGCGGTTCCGGCGAACTCATAGGCTGCTTCAACGACGAGGCGCCGTATATGTGGATCTACGACGGCAAGGATCCTCTGACCTTCGGCTTTTCTCTCACCCGCGAGAAGCCTGACTTCATGCTCAGGGTCAGCCCCGACTTCCGCGTCGGGCGCATCGAACTGCCTGCCGGCGCTCCCGGCGCCATGCTCCCGTTCGCTCTCGGCAACTCGGCGATGCTGATGTACATGCTGTGCACCTCCACTCTCGACACCCTGCTGATCCACGCCTCCACCATAGTTCTCGAAGGCCGCGGCTACGCCTTCACCGGACGCAGCGGAAGCGGCAAGAGCACGCACAGCCGGCTGTGGCTCAACAATATGGACGACACGGAGCTGCTGAACGACGACAACCCTGTGATACGCATCGCCGACGGACAGGCCGTAATCTACGGCTCGCCATGGAGCGGAAAGACGCCGTGCTGGAAGAACGCCCGCGCCCCCTTGCAGGCCGTGGTGCACATATTCCAGGCCCCGGAGAACCGCATCGAAAGGCTCTCGGGCATACAGGCCTACGCCTCGTTCATCACCTCCTGCTCCTGTATGAAATGGGACAGGAAGGTCGCCGACGGCGTGAACGCCAGCGTCGGAAAACTGCTCTCCCTCTGCGGTTTCTACAACCTCTACTGCCTCCCCGACCGCGACGCGGCCTTGCTCTGCCGCAGGGAGACAGCGCCTGCCGGCAAAATCTGACGAGTCATGAAGCAGATTCCGATTCCGAATGTCGAGCTCTTTTCCGAGGTGCGCAGGCTGATGGCGGAAGGACGGGATGTGACCATCCTCGCCCGCGGAAGCAGCATGCTGCCTTTCATCCGCGACGGCGTGGACAAGGTGCTGCTGGCTCCGGCATGCGGCTCCGGAGAAAACGCGGACGGCACCGGACAGGCCGCCGAACCGAATACCGCGGACCCCGGCGGCAGCTCCGCGTTCTCCCCGGGAGACATCCTGCTCTGCGAAGTCGCACCGGGACGCTTCGTACTGCACCGGCTTATCGGCTTCGACAGCGGACGACTGATTCTCATGGGCGACGGCAATCTCCACGGCACCGAGAGCTGCACCCCCTCCGAAGTCATTGCCCGCGCAATCGCAATCCTTCGCCCTGACGGCTCCGTGGTCAACTGCTGCAGCCGCTCCGAACTCCGCAAGGCCCGCATCTGGCGCCGCCTGCTGCCGGTCCGCCGCATCCTTCTCGCCGTCTGGCGCCGCACTCACCGCTCTCGCTGAAACATCAAAGAATTGTCAGCCGGATACGCCGTCCAAGCCCTTCGAAAATCCTGAACAATGTAGAAAGCTGCACATCCGCCTTACCATTCTCCAACCTGGATATATACGACTTCTTCGTCCCGATTTTTTCTGCAAGCTGTTCCTGGGTCAGACCGGCCTTGAGGCGTTCTTCCTTAAGACGCTCGGCCAGAATGAAAGTTTCAGTATCCCTGTCGAAGGCCTCACGCTCTACAGAACCCTGTGGGCCGAAATCCTCGGCAATCATCTCTTCAAGAGAAGACAATCCCATATTTTTCAGTTGTTTGTCAATCATGTTTTTCTCCCATTTTCGCCAGATAATATTCATCCATTATTTTCTTCGCCCTCGCAATCTGTTCGGACGGAGTTTTCTGAGACTTCTTATGGAACCCGTTCAATAAAACTATCAAATCTCCGTCAATGCAACAGAAAATTCTATATATATTGCTTTCATATTCGACCCGAATCTCATAGAGACCTTTCACTGACGTAATTGACCTGAAGAACTTTGCAGGAATCTTGTCAAAAGTCATTACATACAGAAAAGTCTGATAGATTCTTGCCACCGAAGCCTTATCCAGTGATCGTTTGAAATCTTTAAAATAATCGGCATAGGCAACAACATGCCTCCGATAGTTTCCTCCCATAGCTTAAGTCTTTTTTGCAAAGTTAACTAATTAATAAACAAAAGCAAATATTTGCAAATGACTGCTGCGGGTGCTAACTTTGTCAGGACAAGAACCAGACGATTCATGAAAATCAGAAAAGGATTCGTCCTCAGGGAGATGTGCGGAGAGCACATAGTTTCCGCCGAGGGCATCGACAACTTCGACTTCAACAAGGTCATAAGCCTCAACGACTCCGCCGCCTGGCTCTGGGAAGCGGTGTCCGGCAAGGACTTCGACGCGGACACCCTGACCGGGCTGCTGCTGGAGAAATACGACGTGGAGCGCCGGACCGCCGCTGCAGACGCCCGGAAGCTCCTCGCCACATGGCAGGAGGCCGGACTGCTCGAATAGGCCGGGATGACAGCGGGAAAACGAAACACCAAAGACGGCACGGAAGCCCGGAGGCGTTCCGGAGCGGCGGCATATCTCCATTGGTTCTGGCACGCGACCGCCGGACAGAGACTCGCCCTGCTTGCAAGCATGCTGACGAACCTCGCCGGAGTCGCCCTCTCGCTCTTTTTCGTATATGTCTGCAAAACCCTGATCGACATAGCCACCGGCGACTCCGGACGGGGCCTGCTTCCGTGGTCGCTGATTCTATTGTGCACCATGGCCGCGCAGACCGGAGCCTCCCTGCTGCGCACCCGTCTCTCCGCGCAGACCGACATCCGGGTCAAGAACAGCCTGCGTCTGCGGCTCTTCTCGCGCCTCATCTGCGTCTACCAGGGAGGACGAGGCGAAAGGCACAGCGGCGACATCACCAACCGCCTCGAAGAGGACGTGCGCGTGATCTCCGACTGCATCAGCAACGTGCTTCCCGCCCTGTTGGCAGCCTGCCTGAAATTCATCGCCGCCTTCTTCTTCCTGCTGGCGCTGGGTGGCAGCCTCGCATGGGCCGTAGTGGGCATCATGCCTGTCGCCGTCATCCTCAGCAAGATCTTCTTCCGTCGGCTGCGACGGCTCACCCGCGACATACGCGACACCGACAGCCGGGTGCAGTCGCACCTCCAGGAAAACCTCCAGCACTCCACCCTGATCCAGACTCTCGAACAGGAGGACCGCGCGTCGTCCGGCCTCTACCGTCTGCAGTCGGGTCTCTACGACGATGTGATGCGCCGCACCCGCTTCACCGTAGTCTCGCGCACGATCATCAGCCTGGCGTTCGCGGCCGGCTACGCCACAGCCTTCCTCTGGGGAGTGAACGGACTCATGGCGGGCGCGGTGAGCTTCGGCAGCATGACCGCATTCCTGCAGCTCGTTGGTCAGATACAGCGCCCCGTGCTCGACCTCAGCAGCTACATCCCCTCGATGGTGCATGCCGCCGCGTCCGTCGACCGCCTCGTCGAACTTGAAGACGGAGAATCACAGACGCAGGCGGATCCGATACACCTTGAATCCCCCGCCGGCATAAGAATGGACAATGTCTCGTTCCGCTACCCCGACGGCGACAGACTCGTTCTCGACAACTTCAGCCACGACTTCCGCCCCGGCAGTCGCACCGCGATAGTCGGGGAGACCGGAGCCGGCAAGAGCACGCTCATACGCCTGATGCTCGCGCTGCTGAAACCGCAGAAAGGCAGCGTCATCCTCTACGACGGCGCGACCTGCGCCACCGCATCCGCCGCCACACGCTGCAACCTCACCTACGTGCCCCAGGGCAACTCCCTGCTCAGCGGCAGCATACGCGACAATCTGCTGCTCGGCGATCCCGAGGCCGACGAGGCCCGCATGAACGAAGCCCTGCGCATCGCCGCGGCGGAATTCGTGCACGAACTGCCGGAAGGCCTCGACACCCCCTGTTCCGAAAGCGGAGGCGGTCTCAGCGAAGGCCAGGCCCAGAGAATCGCGATAGCGAGAGCCCTGCTGCGGCGCGGAAGCATCCTTCTGCTCGACGAATTCAGTTCCTCGCTCGACCCCGACACCGAGACGCGGCTCATGGAGAACCTGAACGGCGCCCTGCCCGGCCGCACGATGATATTCATCACCCACAGGCGCAAGATCACCGAATACTGCGACGAGACAATCGAACTGCAGGCGGCGGACAGGCGGCAGGAACGCGGCGGCCTTGCGGACGGCCCGGCAACGAATAGCGCATAGAGAACCACGATGGACAGGAACACCATAGAACAATTCTTCGAACTCATACGCTCGGGACTCTGGGAGCGTCCTGCCGACCCTGAGATGTTCAGAGACGGAGCCGACTGGAAAGCCCTGCTCCGCATCGCGTCCATGCAGTCGCTGAACGGCATCTTCGCCGACGGGGCCGATACGCTGCCGTCCGGCCTGACTCCCTCTCCGGACATCGCCCGCCAGCTCTTCGTGACTCTCGAGGGCACTCGCCGCGCCAATCTCAGGCTCGAATCGGTGCTCGCCGAACTCGTGACCCTGCTGCGCTCCCACGGCATCGAGGGCATACTGCTCAAGGGACAGGGGCTCGCCCGCGACTACCCGGAGCCGCACCACCGCATGTGCGGGGACATAGACTTCTACACCGGCAGCGACTATGAACGCAGCGTAAGTCTGATCCTGGGCATGGACGGCTGCGAAAACGGAGAGGAGGACTGCGAGAAACACTTCCATCTGACATATAAGGGCTGCACTATAGAAATCCACCGCCATGTCGCCGTCTCCCCCGACCCCTTCAGGAACAGGCGGCTTCAGCGCTGGGCGGGCTCCCTGCTCGGAAACCCGTCCGCACTGCGCGGCATCGAAATCGGCGGCGTGCGCGTGAACCTGCCTCCGGTAGCGTTCGATTCCGTGTTTATTCTGCTGCACCTCTCCGAGCACCTGCTCTGGGGCGGCATAGGCCTGCGCCAGCTCTGCGACTGGTGCCGCCATCTCCATGTCCACCGCGCCGAGATCGACCACGCCCGCCTCGAGCGCGACCTGCGCATGCTCGGGCTCATGAACACCTGGCGGATTCTCGGCTGGATCGCCGTGAACCGTCTCGGGCTGCCAGTGGAAGAAATGCCCTTCTACTCCCCCGAAAGCCGGAAAAAGGCCCTCGGATGCCTGCAGATCATCCTGCGCCAGGGCAATTTCGGCCACTACGACCCCGTCCGCCGCGCCTCCGCGGACTCCGGTTTCCTGCAGAGAAAAGCCCGGAACGGCATGAAGGTGGTGCACCAGCAGTCCGAACTCTTCCGCCTGCTGCCCCGCGAAGTCCTCTCCTACCTGCCCTGGTACCTCGCCGACGGCGTCAGAAGGATTTTCACTGGGAAATGACAAGAAGCCGTCAAATATTTTTAACAATTTTGAAACCCACAAAAGATTGCCAATGATATTTAAAATTAGTAACTTTGAGGGTTAAAAAATTTTAAAAACTGACGCAAGCAGCATAAAAAGATTCGCTCCTTTCCCCGCACGCAGCAGAAGTACGGCAGAGAGCGGATCGAGGTTTTTATCATGAGGACAAGGAATATTTATATAAGTCTTATCTCACTCGCTGCCGCAGCCTCCGTTGCGGTCGGCTCCTGCGAAAAGCCCGTGACGCCTCCGGACCCCGACGACGGAAAGACAGTCGTCCTGACCGTCAGAGCCTCCGTCGAGCCGCTCGATGGCGAGCCCTCCTCTGAAATAAAATGGGGGGGACAGGAGCAGATGGTCCTTCTTGCCAGCGACTCTTCGGATGACAGTATTCTGAACGGCGCCGGCGAAGACGGCAGTTTCGTTTTTGAGCTTCCCTCCGGATTTTCAGGCAAGAAGCTGACTCTCGGGGCATTCTACCCCGCTTCCGCGGCGGTCGCCGGAGACAACGGCAATCCCGAAGACTACAGAGTCACCCTCCCCGCCGAGCAGAATCCCGGCGAATGGAGCTGGGATCCCGCGGCCGAGCTTTTCGCCGCGGCCCGCGGCAGCCTGACGCTCGACAAGAACGCCGAAAGCGCCGGGTGGAACGCTGACTTCCGCAGGCTCGTAGCCGTCAATCACCTGATTCTCAACGGATTCAACGGAGAGATCAGCAAGGTTGAGATTACCGCTCCCGCCAATGTCAGCCTCGCAGGCGAAAGCGGAGTCGACCTGTTCTCCGGAACCACCGGAGAAATCACCGAAGGCTCCAACCGCATAACCCTCAACTACTCACCCACCATCGCTTCCGAAGGCAGCGCCAACATCTGGTTCTGCTCATGGGGCGCGGAGATACCCGCCGGGGCCGAAATCAGCGTGACCGTCAACGGCAGCACCGGCACCGTGGTCTCCGCCGGCGAGGACGGGCTGCATCTCGTTGAGGGCAGCGTCAACCGGCTGACCGCCGAGTTCGAATCCGGCGGCGAAGTCGTTCCGCCCGTAGAGGACGAACTCGCCGGCCGCTGGCTCGTGGGAGCGCAGGACGGCGACGGAAGATGGGTGCTCATGACTTCGACGATTGACGGCCAGCACTTCGACGAGCTTCAGACCGATGTCACCGGCGACGTCTGGAGCCTCGGCGGCGGCAATTTCGAAGGCGAACCCGGAATCGAAGACTGCGTATGGACCATAGCCCCCTGCGGCGACGGCTACAGCCTCCGGAACGCCAACGAAGGATATCTTGAAATTTACGGCGAAAAGAAGGTCCGCGAAGCCACCTCCCCGGTCGAACTGGACATGGTCAGGAACTCCGACGGCAGCGTGACCATCAGCAGCCCGGGCAATTCCGGCTGGGGCACCCTCAGATACAATGTGAGCGCACCACGTTTCACGACCTACACCTCCACCGGCTCAAGCCTGCCCCTCGTAAGCCTGATTCCCTGGGACGGCGAGACGCGGCCGATGATCGTCATCGACGAGCCTTCGCAGACCGTTGCAGCCGACGCGACTTCGGTCAGCTTCAGATATACGACGGCGGGGCTGAGCTCCTCCGTAAATACTTCAGTGGATGATCCTGACGGCATGGTCGTCACCCACAGCACCGCCTCTGGCATCCTGCGCGTAAGCCTCAGCCAGAACGGCTCCGAAGAACAGAGACAGGCCGTGATCACCCTGTACGCCGACGGAGTCTCGGCCGACGCACGAATCACCCAGCTCGGTAAACCGGGTGAAGGCGGAGGTGAAGGCGGCGGAGAAATCGAGAGCGGCTGGCTCGAACTTCCCAATCCCCTCGGGACCGAGGAATATGTGAAGACCTTCTATGCCGGGAGCGAGCGCAACTACAGCTACGGCTACGACACCGACTGGTACACTTCGATGTGGGTGGCATATCCGCTGTACGCCGACGCTATGGGCTCCGGTCGCTCCGACAACTGGGCGCCGAACCCCGACATCCCCGAAAGGGAGCAGATAAACGTCTGGAACGGCAGCTACGGGGTCAACTACGGCAGCACCATCTACTCCCGCGGCCACCAGATAGCCAACGGCGACCGCAACGGCAACAGCTCCATGCAGCGCCAGACCTTCTACGCGACCAACAGCACCCCTCAGATCCAGGACAATTTCAACGGAGGAATATGGAACAAGCTCGAGAACGCCATACAGGATCTTGCGGGCGGCCGTGACACCGTATATGTAGTCACCGGCCCCGTATTCCAGACCGTGGGCGGCAATGAGGACGTGAAATGGATAGAGCCCGCGCACGACAGCAAGAAGGCCCCCGTACCCAACTACTACTGGAAAGCCGTGCTCAAGGTGAAGCGCAGCGGAGGCAAGGTCACCGACGCCTCGGCCGTAGGCTTCTGGTTCGAGCACAGGCAATACAGCGACAGCTACGAGAAATACGCAGTCAGCGTCGACGAAATCGAGCGCAAGACAGGCCTCGACCTCTTCGTGAACCTGCCCGACACAGTCGAAGCCAAGGCCGAAACCAACACCAGCTGGACCACATTCAGAAACTTTTAACACTTAAAAACTCATAACACCATGAACAAGCTCAACAACACACTCAGCACCAAGGAGCACTACAACGCCCCCAAGTGCGAAATGCACGAAATCGTGCCGGAAGGAACCATCTGCATGCCCGAATCAAATCAGGAATATCAGGAAGGCGGTGCCGGAAACTATGATGACGCAACAAACACTCTCGGAGGTTGGTTTTAATCTGTCGTAGAATCATGAAAAAGCTTTACAGACCATTATGCTTCGTCGCAGCAGTCGCCGCGATGTCGCTGACCTCCTGCCAGAAGGAGAACTTCAATCCTGCAGGCGATGGAGAAACCGTAACCATTACCGTCCATGCCAATGTCGAGGACGTAGCAAACGCCACCAAGACCCACATTGACGGAACACAGGTGCTTTGGGATGATACCGAAGAAATGAGGCTCGTCACATTCAGCGCAGACGGAAAGAACCCCACGAGCTTCAAGTCAGATTCATTCACTCCCGATACAGGAAATGCCACAGGCAAGTTTACGGTTACCATAAACACAACGAACAAAAACACGACAATTGCCGGTGTATACCCTTCGTCGGCAAGTGTCAACAACGACAACACAGATGCATTCGCATACAAAATAAATTTGCCAGCCTCACAGAATGCGAGCGCCACGTCATATGACCCCGCCGCTTATGTGATGATTACCCGTCCGGAGAGCCTTCCCCTCGAAAACAACGAGTGGACAGCCTACTACAAACGCGCAACAGCCCTCAACTGCATGACTCTTTCCGGAATCACTGACGAAATCAAGTCAGTAACCGTTACATTCCCCGAAGGACAGCAGGCCGCAGGCCGCAGATACTACAACCTCGCTACGGGAGAAGCCGGAGAAATCTACCACGAACCGACCAATGTTGTAACTGTCAACTACGCAACTCCCCTCAAGGCCGGCAACGGCGAGAACGATGTCTGGTTCACCTCATGGAATGTCAACGTAAAGACAGGAGAAGCCATCACCGTCAGAGCCGAATCCGCCACCAAGATCTATACCAAGACCCTGACTGCGACAAAGGACGTTGCTCTCATGGAGAACTACCTCAACATCTTCCCGTTCGACATGACCGGAGCGACTGAAGAAACTATTACCCCCATGCCAGAATTTGAAGCTGGTGAATACTGGATTATGGCAAATACAGATACGGGATGGAAAGCCGCAAAGCCTATTAGCGGTAGATATGGATTTCTTTATGTCGACGATACGACTGTCGGCGAGGACGGAACACCCGTAAGTACAGCCGCCAATGTCTTCACCATAGCTGCCGTTGACGGAGGATACACTATTCAGGATGCCTCCGGCAAATACTATTACATGACTGAAAACTTCAATAGTTTCAATGTGACCACAAATGCTTCACAGGAAGGCAATGTATGGTCAATCGAACAGACAGGAGAGAACGAATACTCTATAGTCAATGTTCTGAAGAACAAAACTATGCAGTACGATTCCGAATATGACTCTTTCGGTGCATATTCAGATAATAGAGGAATATTACCCAACCTCGTGAAAGCCGTATATTGCGATGTTACACCGAGTAAGCTGAATGTTCCAGCAGAGGCCGGCACAACTACATTCAACATCTCTTCCAATGAATATTGGATGATCGAATCCAATAATCCGGCTTACACGGTATCTCCCGAAGAAGGAACTGGCAACGCGACCATCACGGTCACCTACCCTGCAAACGAAAGTGAAGAACCCGTTGAAGTAAGCTTCACTGTTCTGAGTGACTCTGGAATCGAGAATACTGTAACCCTTACCCAGCGGTCTGCAACACAGACCACTGTTGAAATAACCGATGTTTTGACTGCGAATCTGTTTAAAGCAACCGGAACAACATACACTGAATTTTCAGGTGTATCCGTATCCTCAAGTGCCGTATACGCAGGAAAAACTGCAATGTCTACAGACAATGACAATGCTATTCAGATGAGATCGAGTGGTTCCGACTGCGGTATAGTAACCACTTCATCAAATGGAAAAGCAAGAAAAGTTGTTATCGACTGGCATTCTGAAACTTCCAACGCGAGAGTTCTGTGGGTATATGGCAGCAATGAACCCTTCACGTCAGCAACAGAGTTATACAATAATGGCAAGGGCGAGCGTATTGCAGAAATTGCGAAGATCGATGGATTGAACGCCTCATTTGAAATAGAAGGAGATTATTCATACATCGGATTTAGATCAAATTCCGGAGCCATGTATATTAATAGTATTGAAATTACCTGGGAAGAATAGTCTTTATCCCATCCTAGCGAATTTACAGTCCGCCAGTCCATAACCATCCACGAAAGCCGCCCCGGTTCCAACTCCGGAGCGGCTTTTATTTCGTCCACATTGTTAATCCGAACGAACGTATCACCCATCACGAGTCCCGATTCAGACGGAGACTTTCACTTTCGGCTCTGCAATCCACCTGCGCAGGCAAGATGCCGTGCAGACGCATAGAAGGCCGGCAGGTGTCGAAGGTGGAAGGAAAATGTGTCCACCTTCGACACTGATCGGCCCTCTACACGCTCGAATGTCGTTCGGGCCGCCCAGGTGGATTGCAGAACTTCGAAACTCAGCCGGAGAGAAAATTCCATGACTGTACGATACGACTGCAAACCCTGCTACACGGAAGCCGGCTTATTGCAAATCTGGCGGGACGGAAAATCCACAACAAGCGGATGTAGATCAGGCATGGCGGCAGCAGTCAGATTACAAATTTGCCAAGACGGAAGCCGATTGCCCGCGCAGCTGGATCGCAGAACCATACGAGCATCCGTCGTCTTTACGCGCCGCTACTCTACACTCTATTTCAGCTCCTCCAGTTGCTCCGCCGTCAGTCCGGTGAACTCCGCTACCTGAGCTTCCGGCATCCCGGAGGCAAGTAGCTTTCTGGCAACCTCCGCCTTTCCTTCGGCAAGGCCGGCGGCACGGCCCCGCTCAATTCCTCTGGCCTCGCCTTCCGCAAGTCCCTGCTCCCTCGCCGTGGCGAGTATGTTCTGATAGTCCCTTTCCGTTATCATGTCCGCGTCGTATTTCGTCCTCTTCTCTCGGCTGAACCC
>DVLC01000032.1 GCA_018715685.1 Candidatus Cryptobacteroides merdipullorum | reverse complement strand
TATGTGTATGAGGGTGAGAATCCTCCCGCAGAGTGTCCTCAGTGCCATGCAAAATCGGACAAATTCGTGGAAGTGAAGGATGAGGGCAAGCTCGTGTGGGCCTGCGAACATCATCTCGGCGACGGAAAGGTTGACGATGCTGAAGTCATGCAGGGTCTTCACGACCACTTCAACGGCGAGTGCACCGAAGTCGGAATGTACCTGGCCATGAGCCGTCAGGCCGAGCGCGAGGGATATCCCGAGATCGCCGAGGCTTTCAAGCGCTATGCGTTCGAGGAGGCTGAGCATGCCGCCAAGTTCGCCGAACTTCTCGGAGAGGTCGTATGGGATACCAGGACCAATCTCGAGAAGCGCGCCGAGGCCGAGTGCGGAGCCTGCGAGGGCAAGCTCGCCATCGCCAGCCGTGCCAAGCAGCTCGGATATGACGCGATCCACGATACCGTTCACGAGATGGCCAAGGACGAGGCCCGTCACGGAGCCGGTTTCCAGGGACTCCTCAAGAGGTATTTCGGCAAATAGTCAGGTCTGCCGAACGAAGCGAAAAGCCGCCCGGGGTCAACCTCGGACGGCTTCTTTGTTTTCGTGCCGGCTTGTCTTCCTATCGGCGGTCGCTTGCCAGACCGATATAGTAGAACAGAGTCGCCAGCGAACCTATTGCGGCGATTATGTAGGTGTAGGCCGCCCACTTGAGTGCGTCCACAGCCATCGGCTTGGTCTCGAAGTCCACGACTCCGGCTCCGTCAAGCCATTCGACGGCCCTTTGGCTCGCGTTGATCTCGACAGGAAGGGTCACCAGGCTGAAGAGGGTGGTCATGGCGAACAGAGCTATGCCTACCCAGAGAAGGGCGGGGAACACGTTGAGCAGCAGCACTCCGAGCAGCAGCACCCACTGAACGGTGTTGTTTGCGAAAGTGACGACGGGAACAAGGGCCGACCTCATCCTGAGGGGCGCATATCCCTGGGCGTCCTGAATCGCATGGCCGGTTTCGTGTGCGGCCACCGCGCAGGCGGCTATGGAGGCGCTGGAATATACCGCCTCGCTGAGATTGATGGTCTTGTCAGCAGGATTGTAATGGTCTGTCAGCCTGCCTCTGACGGACTGCACGGTCACGTCGGTGATTCCGTTCTGCTGGAGCATGAGTCTTGCGACATCCGCTCCTGTGAGGCCGTGCGGCGAAGGGACGGCCGAATACTTGTTGAATTTGCTGTTCAGCGTCGTCTGAATGATGAACGAGAGCAGCATCACGCCGATGATTATAACCCAGATACTCATATTCTTGTTTGATTTTCGGGGGATCAATATACAAAATCCCCGCCATGTTCCAATTACTGTCAGAATGGCGCTATTCCACCGTCACCGATTTCGCGAGGTTGCGCGGCTGGTCCACGTCGCGTCCCTTGGCGATGGCGATGTGGTAGGCCAGAAGCTGGAGCGGAATCACTGAGAGCAGCGGCACGAAGCATTCTTCGGTGTCGGGGATTTCAAGCGAGAAGTCCGAAAGCTTGCGGACGTCGCTGTCCCCTTCTGTCACGATGCTGATTATGCGTCCCCTCCGGGCCTTGATTTCCTGTATGTTGCTCAGGATCTTGTCGTAGTTTCCACGTTTTGGGGCGATGACGACGGCGGGCATCTCGTCGTCGATCAGCGCGATGGGTCCGTGCTTCATCTCCGCCGCAGGGTAGCCTTCGGCGTGGATGTACGAGATCTCCTTGAGTTTGAGCGCCCCTTCGAGAGCCACGGGGTAGTTGTAGCCGCGGCCGAGATAGAGGAAATTCCTGGCATAGGTGAAGGTCTTCGCGAGTTCGGCTATCTCCCCGTCATGTTTGAGGATGGAGCTTATCTTCTCGGGAATGGCCTGGAGCTCCCTGACCAGCTGTGCGCGCCTTTCATCGGAAATGGTTCCGAGCTGTTCGGCGATGCTCAGCGCAATCAGGAAGAGGTTGGTGACCTGGGCGGTGAAGGCCTTGGTGGACGCGACGCCGATCTCCGGTCCGATATGGGTGTAGCAGCCGGTGTCCGTGGCTCTGGCTATGGAGGACCCCACGACATTGCATATTCCGAACAGGAAGGCGCCCGCATCCTTGGCGAGATTGACTGCGGCCAATGTGTCGGCAGTCTCGCCGGACTGCGAGATTGCAATCACCACGTCGTCGGGGAAGATGACGGGTCGGCGGTATCTGAATTCCGACGAGTATTCCACTTCCACCGGAATGCGGGTAAGATCCTCGATTATGTATTTGCCTATGAGTCCGGCGTGCCACGAAGTTCCGCATCCGCATATTATGAAACGCCTGGCGTTCAGCATCTTCTCGCGGTGGTCGATGATTCCGGACAGCTTGACGGTTCCGAGTTCGGGGTGCAGCCTGCCCTGCATCGATGCCTTCAGCGTCCTGGGCTGTTCGAAGATCTCCTTGAGCATGAAGTGGGGGAATCCGCCTTTTTCTATCTCGCTGAGGCTCATTTCCAGCTGGCGTACTACCGGGGTCTGCTCCACTTTGCCGAGGTCGGTGATCCTGAGTTCCTGCCCGCGCTGTATGTATGCAATCTGCTCTTCGCCGAGATATACGACCTTGTTGGTATATTCGATGATGGGTGACGCATCGGAGCCTACGAAGAACTCGTTCTCGCCGATGCCTATGATCAGGGGGCTGCCCTTGCGCGCCACGATCATCTTGTCCGGCTCGTTCTTGTCAATGATGGCTATGGCGTATGCGCCTATCACATTTCTGAGCGCGAGCGGCACCGCCTCTTCGAGGGAGATGCTGTGGGAGTCCATTATGTACTGGATCAGCTGCACCACGACCTCTGTGTCGGTGTCGCTTGTGAAGTGGTAGCCGTGCCGGGTCAGTTCAGTCTTCAGAGCGAGATAGTTCTCGATGATGCCGTTATGGATTATGGCGAGGCTGCGGTTCTCCGAACAGTGGGGGTGTGCGTTGATGTCGTTCGGCTCGCCGTGGGTGGCCCAGCGCGTATGTGCTATGCCTATGGTGCCGCTGACATCCTTGCCTGAAGTCAGATCCACGAGATCCTTCACCTTGCCCCTGGTCTTGTAGACCAGCAGTTCCGAATCGTCGTTGATCAGTGCGACACCGGCGCTGTCATATCCGCGGTATTCGAGGCGCGTCAGGCCTTTGATGAGTATAGGATATGCCTGCCGGCTTCCCAGATATCCTACTATTCCACACATATTCTATGTTCTTTAGGAAAATGATTTTCAGAAGTCTTCCATGGCGTCCATGAGGTCGTCCAGCTGGCGGCGTTCCTTCTTGGTCGGCCGGCCGCTGCCCCTGTCCCTCTGCATGACTATCGTCTCACGGGGCGGGCGCAATTTGTCCAGCTCCTCCTGAGGGGTCAGATTTTCGGCGAATCCGGGCACGAGCGCGGCGCCCATGCGGCTTTCGCTGAGTTTCAGAACCCTGTAGCTCAAGAGAGCGGAGCCGCGGCGTATTTCGAGCATGTCGCCGGGCTTCACCGCCTTCGCCGCCTTTGCGGTGACTCCGTTCAGCCTGACCTTGTTGCCGTTGCAGGCCTCCGCAGCGTCGCTCCGGGTCTTGAAGACCCTTATGGCCCACAGGTATTTGTCTATCCTGACGCTGTCCATCGTCAATAGAGATACATCGCGTGATGGACCGACCTTACGGTCTGCTCGTCCTTGAGAAGCTTCAGAATCTCAAGCGCGAAACTGACCGCGTGCCCTGCGGAGCGGCCTGTGACAATGCGGCCGCAGCGAACGGCGGGTTCGGTGAGGTATTCGCAGCCTTTCGCGATGAGAGCGTCCTGGAAGCCTTCGAAGCAGGTGAACTTCTTGCCTTCGATTCCGTCAAGCTGGCTGAGCACGAGTCCGGGAGCCGCGCAGATGGCTGCGAGGGAACCTCCTGCAGCATAGTGGGCGTTCATCATTTCGATCAGCCTCCCGCACTGCGCGAGATTGGTCGAGCCGGGCATGCCTCCCGGAAAGATCATGATGTCTTCCGCGCAGGTGCCGTCGTGGTCCGAATCGATGTCCTGCAGCATTTCCTCCGCGCTGACGGTCACTCCGTGGGAGGACTGCACGAACGGTTCGCCTGATATTGATATGAGTCTTGTCCCGACTCCGCCTCTGCGGAGAACGTCGTTGGTGGCGAGGGCCTCGACATCTTCGAAGCCGTCGGCGAGAAATATGTTGACTCCTTTCATCGTTTTGGTTGTTTGAGGTCTATTCGGGAAGGGTGGCAGGCACGTTCGGGTCTATGTATCTGTCGGGCTCCACCCTTGAATTCGTGATTTCGAGAAGCATGGTGCCGCGCTCCATGGGCACGATATTGAAATCCCGGCATTCGGCCGGAACCAGCACGCATTCCGTCCTTCCGATCGTATGGCGTCCGGGTGTCCCGCTTGGATCCGGCACCTGGATCTCCGCCTTTCCTCCTATGCAGCAGAAAAGAACGAAGGAGTCGCTGTCGCCGTGTCCCTGGAACACCAGGGGAGTGTCAAGACTGAGTTTTCTTACGCAGAATTGCGGTATTTCCGCCAGCGAGCCTTCCTTTTCCGCACGCGGGGCGAATTTTCCGTATGAGATGAAGTCCAGAGCGTCGGTGAATGTCAGGGCCGGGTCGAACTGGTCTTCCGAGATGGCAGTCCCGCGGGGATGAAGGCAGAAGTCAAGAGGGGAGGACTCTGCGATTTCGAGTATCTCCAGCTCTCCGTCGGTGCAGTGGGGCGTTCCTGCCGGAATCAGGAAACTCTGTCCCGCTTCCGGGGAAATCCCGGTCAGCAGGCTGTCCTGCTTTCCGTTCAGGCAGCTGTCATAGAATTCGCTCGCGTCGGTGTTCCTGCGGAAACCGACATGCAGGGCGGCCCCTTTGCCTGCCGAGAGTATGTACCAGAGCTTCTCCTTTCCGAGAAGGTCGTAGCGCTGCTCCGCGGTCTCGTCGTCAGGGTGCACCTGCAGTGGCGTCTTCCCGTCAGTTTTCAGGTATCTGACGCAGATCGGGAACTGCCGGCCGTAATATTCGTAGACAGTGTCTCCGACAATTCTGTCGATGTATGTGTCCATGAGTTCGCCCAAGCTGTTTCCGGCAAGCCACCCTTCGCGCACGAGGGAATCTCTGTAACCGAGGTCTGCAAGCCGGAATTCCTCGAATCCCCACGGCCGCCCGTCGCGTATGGGGCGGAATCTGAGCGGATATATTTTCCTTTCCTCTTCCATTGCAAAAAACGAAGATAAGAAACTGTTGGAACTTTGTCAATATCTAATCCCTTCCGGATGCGGCCAGAAGGGAAATGAGAAATCCTGTCGCGGCGACTCCGGCGGCGGTCAGCAGCACGTCTCCGAATTCGAGTATGCAGGGATATGAGGAGATCAGGAAGCCTCCCGGCATCTTCACGAGGCCGAAATGCTGCTGTGCCAGCGCCGCCGCCACTCCCGCCAGCAGCCCGGCCGCGAGCCCGGCGAGCGAGACGAGCCAGCCCTCGAACACGAAGATGCGCCTGACGAGCCTGTCGCCGGCGCCCATGGCCTTCAGCGTCCGCATGTCTCCGCTCTTCTCTATCTTCAGCATCGAGAGTGAACCGAAGATGTTGAATGCGACTATGATGACCACGAAAATGAGAATGGAGTATATCGCCAGTTTCTCGTACTTCATCATCTTGTAGATGGCAGGACGCTGCATCTCCCGGTCGAGCACCTTGAAGTCCGGGCCTGCGCCGTCGCGTATCTGCCTGAGCATTTTCCTGTCAGGTGCTTCGGGGGTGCGCAGTTCGATGCCGGAGATCGCGCTTTCCTCACCGAGAAGCCTGCGCATGATCTCGATGGGGACTATCACCGTTCCTGCGTCGGTCTCGCTGTTTATGCTGAACAGGCACGAAGGCACTACGCTCACGCCTCCCAATGACGATGCCGGCCCTGCGAGGGGGTTTCCGGCCCCTTGACGCGGGTAATACAGCCGCAGTTTGTCGAGGAAGCGCGGATTGATGCCCATTTCGTGCGCGAGTCCGGCGCCGACCGCCGCCTGGGGTACATCTCCGAAATGCAGCGAGAATGCTCCGGCCGTGACATGGGCGGAGAGCGGTGAATTCTTCTCGTACAGGCTGTCCACCCCTTTCGCGAGAGCGAGCCCCTGGCGTCCGCCGTATGACAGAAGCACATTCTCCTCGAGCACGCAGGAGATCTCGCCTTTCGCGTCCAGCAGGTCGAGCAGCCGGTCGTCGGGCACGAATCTCCTGCCGTCGGCCGACGTGACGAGAATGTCCGGATCGAGGTCGGACAGATTTTCCTCTATGATGCGGTCGAAGCCGTTGTAGACCGACAGGATGAGGATCAGGGCCGCGGTGCCTATGGCCATGCCCGCCGCGCTGATCGCCGAAATCACGTTTATCACATTGTGCGACTTGCGGGCGACCAGATAGCGCCGGGCTATGTAGAACGCGGTGTTCACCTATTTCTTCAGCAGTTCGTCGATATGCTCGGCATAGTCGAGCGAACTGTCGAGCAGAAAGCTGAATTCAGGGACTATTCGGAGCTGGGATGCCACCTTGCGGCCGAGCTCCCCGCGTATCGCCCGCTTGTTCTCCTCCAGGATTCCGAGCACCTCCTGCGCCTTTTCCGACGGGAAGACGCTGACGAAGACCTTGGCGATGCTCAGGTCAGGGCTGATGCGGACTTCGCTTACCGTCACGAGGCTTCCGGAGAACATCGCCATGCCCTTCCCGCGTATTATTTCCGCAAGGTCGCGCTGGAGTTCCCTCGCGACCTTGAGCTGTCTCGTACTTGCCGGCTTATCCATTGATGTTTATGATATAGTAGTCCTTCTTTCCTTTCTGGACGAGAATGTACTTGCCGTCGATTATGTCGTCCTCGGTGAGTTGTCCTGCGATGTCGGTGAACTTCTCCTTGTTGATGCTCAGCCCGTTCTGCTGTATCATCTTGCGCGCTTCTCCCTTTGAGGGGAAGACCGTGGTCTCCACGGCGAGGGCGTCGAGGATTCCGAGCGGCAGTTTTCCGCGGTCAAGGCTGAACGAGGGCACTCCGTCGAATACCGCGAGGAAGGTCCTTTCGTCGAGGCTGCGCAGTTCCTCGGCCGTGGATTTCCCGAACAGCATGCGGCTGGCCTTCACGGCCATGTCGTAGCCCTCCTGTCCGTGCACCATCACGGTGACTTCCCTGGCGAGCAGCTGCTGGAGCTCCCTGCGTCCCGGATCTTCGCGGTGTGCGGCTATGGCGGCCTCGATGGTCTCGCGGTCGAGCATCGTGAATATCTTTATGTAGCGCTCCGCGTCGTCATCGCTGACATTGAGCCAGAACTGGTAGAACTGGTAGGGCGAGGTGCGCTCGGGGTCGAGCCAGATGTTGCCCTTCTCGGTCTTGCCGAACTTGCCTCCGTCGGCCTTGGTGATCAGCGGGCAGGTGAGGGCGAAAGCCTGGCCTCCGCAGCTGCGGCGTATGAGTTCGGTTCCGGTGGTGATGTTGCCCCACTGGTCGGCTCCTCCGAGCTGCAGCCTGACGTTCCGGTGCTGATAGAGGTAGAGGAAGTCGTAGCCCTGAAGCAGCTGGTAGCTGAATTCCGTGAATGACATGCCTTCGGACGAGTCGCGGCTCAGCCTTTTCTTTACCGAGTCCTTGCTCATCATGTAGTTCACG
>DVLC01000031.1 GCA_018715685.1 Candidatus Cryptobacteroides merdipullorum | reverse complement strand
CTTGTCCACGCTCATCCAGTCGAAGAAGGGGGCCAGCTTGGCGCAGAACCGGGCTTCGCCGAGCTGAGTCAGCGGATATTGGGGCGTATGCTCGAAAATCGAGTATGTATAGATTCCCGAAGACCCCCTTTCGAGCGTGTAGCGTATCTCGATGTCGGAGACGAACTGCCCGTCGGGGCCGGCTCCGGGGCCGGTGCCCATCTTGCGTCCTCCGGAAATGGCCTTGACGGAAACTTCGGCAATTCTGCCGCCGTTCCTGCCGGGGTCTATTGTGACTGAAGGGATCGCCGGTGCGCTTCCTCTGACCCCCATCGCGTCATGTGACCAGTAGGCGTGTGCGCGGCCGCTTATGGACGGATTCCTCCAGTTGGGATTGTCGGCGGGGGAATCTCCCTGCGCCTCCGGTATGAAGTCGGGCTGCAGCGTAGTCGCGAGCATCTCGGTGCCGTTGTAGCGCAGCGACACCAGGTCGCCGGTCACTTTGGACACGCGGGCGCAAATTATGCCGTTGTCGAGCGTGTATGTCTCCGCATCTTCTTTCAGCGTCACTTGCGGAGCTGTCGAACATCCGGAAAGCAGAAGGGCGGCGCCGGCCACCATTGCCGGCAATATTCTGGTTATGAATGTGTTTTTCAGTGTCATGGTGAATCAGCGGTTTGAGATTTCAATTTCCACGGAGTCGCTGCCCAGATTCTCTGACGAGGCGCTTACGATGATCGTTCCGCTGGCGGCCGTCGCCCTTATGATTGCAGTCGCCCGGCCTTTGAAGGCGGAGTGTCTGTCGCTCTTGTAGCGTTCGTGGCTGAATGCGTCGGAATTGTCCACGGCGATGATTTCACCGGGGCCTTCGACGGAGAAGGTGATCATGTCGCTGCTGTTGGGGTTCCGGACTCCGTCCGAATCGCTTATCGTGGCGGTCAGATACGCCACTTCCTCCCAGTCGAAGGGCAGAGAGTCCCTCTCGGTGCTCAGCTCGATGCGTTCTGCGGTTCCGGCACTCCTGTGGCTGTGCTCCGCCACGGTCTTTCCGTCACGCCGGCCCTCGGCCCTGATTTCGCCGGCCTCGTAGGGGACGGTCCAGATATTCGGCGAATCGTCTTCCGCGACGGCCTGGGCGCCGAGAGAGCGTCCGTTGAGGAAAAGTTCGACTTCGTCGCAGTTGCTGTATACGGCCACCTCCGCCGTGTATCCGTCCGCCGATGCCGGTGTCCAGTCGTCGGACCAGCCGGTGCCGGAAGTTTCATCGCGTCGCACGATATGGACCATTGGCTCGTCGGTCCACCAGCTCTGCCTTTCCCATGACATGTTGCGCCAGTTGCAGTTCCTGTCGAAAAGTCCCTTGTTCCAGGAAACCCTGGGCCAGTCGGATTCTCCGAGATAGTCAATGCCCGCCCATACGAACATGCCTGCCATGGCCGGGGTGTCCCTGACGGCGAGCCATGACGTTCTGGACGTATTGTTCTCGGTGCCTATGATCTTTCTTCCGGGTTTGGCTTTCCCGGCCGCGATCAGGATCTGCTCCCCGTAGTTCTGGCCTATTATGTCAAGCATGTCGGCGAATCCGTTTTCGAAAAGGTTCATCTGAACCGGGCGGAACAGGGCCATGGTGACGGGCCTCGTGGGGTCGAGCTTCTTCGTGAGGTCCCTGAGGTTCAGGAAGTTCTTCCTGCCTTCGGGGCTGTTGAGATTGTCCCTGATTTCGTTTCCGAGGCTGTACAGCACTATGCTGGGGTGGTTCCGGACTCTGACGATCTGGGCTTCGGTGTCAGTCGCCCACCAGTCGTCGAAGTAGAGGTTGTATGCCTTCTCTCCGTTGGGCTTGGCCGCCTTCCATGTGTCGAAGGTCTCGTCGAACACAAGCACTCCGAGACTGTCGCAGATATTGTAGAAAGCGTCGTCCATGGGGGAGTGCGCACCTCTCAGGGCGTTGCATCCTATCTCCTTGAGCCTTGAGATTCTTCTCTCCCAGACGGAAGCCGGCACGGCGGCTCCGAGAGGACCACCGTCGTGGTGTACGCAGGCCCCGAGTATCTTGAGGTTCCTGCCGTTGAGCCAGAAACCGGTCTCGGATTCATAGTGGAACTCTCTGATTCCGAATTTGTTGTCCTCATTGTCAAGAACGGTTCCGTCCTGGATTACGCTGGTTTCAGCCGTATAGAGTCTCGGAGTGTCGATGTCCCATCTCCGGGGATTTCTCACCGTTACGAGCTGTTCGCATTCGACAGTGTCGCCCGCCGCGATCTCCAGTCTGCTTTTCTTGACCTTCACGGTTTTTCCTGAAGGAGAGACAATCCTGTTCCTGACCTGGATTCTGCACGGTTTGTCGCCGGAGTTGATTATGGAGCTCCGTATGCTCACCACGGCCTTTTCATCGGAGACTTCGGGAGTCGTGATGAATACGCCCCAGCGTTCGAGGTATACCGGGTCGGTGGCCATTATTCTCACATGGCGGTAGATTCCTGCGCCGGTGTACCATCTGGATGCCGGCTGGACGGTGTTGTCGGCCCTTACCGCAATGACGTTCGTGCCGTCGGGATCCAGATACGGGGTCATGTCGTAGCGCAGCGGCAGATAGCCGTTGGGCCGGTGGCCGAGATGCGTGCCGTTAATCCAGACGTCGCTGTTCGCCATCACTCCGTCGAACTCGATGAAGATCTTGCGTCCGAGGACTGCCGGCGGCAGGGTGAAACATTTCCTGTACCATCCTGTTCCGCCCCCGAGGTAGCCTCCGCCTCTCAGGACGGGACTGTTCTCGTCGTAGTCGCCTTCGATGGCCCAGTCATGAGGGACGTCGAGTGTCCTCCAGCCTGAAACGTCGAGGTCGGCGGACTCTCCTTTCTGAATGTCGCCGAGGTGGAATTTCCAGTCCCGGTCAAACGGGATTACTATCCGTCCGGATTCCGGTCCGGAGCAGGAAAGGCTCATGAGAACCAGGGCTGTAATGCCCAGTGCGCGCGCGAGGGCGCCGGAAACTGTGTTCTTGAACATGATTATGTGGTTGTAGCGGTTAATTGACACTACAATTTGCACATAATATCCGGATTATGCAAGTTGTGATCCGGACTTTTTCCTGCAGAGAAAGATCATCATGGTGCCGAAGGCGGCCGAACACAGCGAGCCGAGCAGCACCGCGATCTTTCCCGCGTCCCTTAGCGCGAGCATCACCGCTTCCGGCTGCTCTCCGAACGACAGAGTGTCGATGAATATGGACATGGTGAAGCCTATTCCTCCCAGACAGGCGACTGCCGCCAGCATTCCCCAGCTGCTGCCCGACGGCATGGCCCCGACTCCGAGCTTTATCGACAGCCAGCTGAAGAGCATGATGCCCAGGGGTTTGCCGACCAGCAGCCCGAAGAACACGCCCATGGACACGCTGCCGAGCCCGCTGTCGTAGCGGAAAATGTTGAGCAGCGACGCGTCTCCGATAGTGACACCGGCGTTTGTAAGCGCGAACAGCGGCACTATCAAAAAATTCACCCACGGGCCGAGGGCGTGCTCGATTCTGTAGCTCATGTCGAGCGTTCCGTGCGCCACGGATTCGAGCTGTCTGAGGCAGCTTCTCTGCAGGTGGTTCGGAAACGGTTCTCCGCTGCTTTCCGCAAGCTCGTCAAGTTTTGCGATGAGCCTGTTGCGCTTGTGGTAGTACTGGGCCTTGTTGTACTGCGGGGCCGAAGGGATCAGAAAGGCCATGACAACCCCCGACATCGTGGCATGGATGCCGCTGTAGTAGAACAGGACCCATACCAGAAGGGTGCAGAGTATGTAGGGGAACATGCGCTTCTCGCCGAGGCGGCGCATCATGAACACGAAGGCTATTACGGCGAGCGACAGTCCGAGCAGCACGAGGTCGATCTTCCCGCCGTAGAACAAGATGACCACAAGAATCGCGATCAGGTCGTCGGTCACCGCGAGCGCGGTCAGGAAAACCTTCAGGGAGGCGGGCACTCTGTCCCCGAGCATGGAGATTATGCATACGGCGAAGGCGATGTCCGTAGCCGTGGGTATGCCCCAGCCTCCTCCTGCGGCGGTGCCCGCGTTGATTGCGGTGTAGATCAGGGCTGGGGCGAGGACGCCGCCGAAAGCGGCGATAATCGGGAGCATGGCCTTCTTCGGCGACGACAGGGCTCCTCTGGCGAACTCCCTTTTGATTTCCAGGCCGACGACGAAGAAGAAAAGCACCATCAGCACGTCGTTGATGAGTTTCTCGACGGTCATTTCCTTGGGGAACAGCAGGCTTACCGCGCCGTCGTCACTGAAAAGGTGCAGCTGGAGATTGGTTTCGAGAATCGCGTGATAGTGCCGCGCGGTCGCCGGTATGTTCGCGAGGAGCATGGCTATGACCACGCATATCAGCAGAATCACTCCGAGCAGCCACGGCTTGTTGATCAGCCTGCTGCCGTTGCGGTTGAATTTTATCAGGTTCTTGTTCCAGGTGTAAATCGGCGGGATGACTCTCATTCCGCTAATTTAGAAAATAATCCTGAAATCCAGAAGATAATTTCCGCAGCAGCTGCCTTCGATGGCGCATTCCTCTCCGCCTCGCCTGCACAGAGGCTCCCGCCGCTGCAGTTCCACGCATACGAGATCCCCGGTGCGCAGGTAGCAGTATTTCGATGTCTCTTCGAGCGCATGCTCGACTTCGGCCGCCGTGGCGAATGATACTCCGAACAGAGGACTTCCGTTCTTCAGCAGCTCGAACCTGTTCCCCTCCCGCCCGAGAGTGACCTTGTTGTACATCGGCGACGGAAGGAAGGAGGTGTGGTCGAGGCAACAGGCGCGCGCATAACCTTCCTCGCTTCCGTCCACGAAGTCCTCCGGATAGAGGAGCATGCCGTAGTTTACGCTGTCGTAGTATCTTGACGCGAATTTCGCGGCTATGTACTTGCCGGGCTTGCTGACTCTCGCGAACAGAACGGGACTCCAGCTTATCCTGTCGATGAAGTCGGGCACATAGAAGTCGTCGCTGCTTTTCTTCAGCGTCGTGTCGGGACGCACCACCGTGTTTCCCGAGGCGTTGAGGACGACTATGTTCATTTCCTGCCGTTGAATTTTTCCTTGAGGCTTTCGAGCTTGTATTCGTTCTGAAGTCTGGAGAACTGCGCCTTGGTGTCCAGAGGGAAGTTGCCCTGCAGCACCCATGCGAAATACGACGGCTCGGTTCTGAAGACATCCCTGAGCCTCTTGCCCTTGTGCTTTCCGAAGTTCACCACGGCCTCTCCGTCCTTGTCGCTGATCAGGTAACCGCTGAAGTCGATGCTCTTCTTCATGCTGGAGAAAGTCGAAAGGAACTTGACGTCGTTCTTGAGTTCGGGATAGCGGTCGAGCTGTGACTTGAGCACTTCGTAGGTGGCTACGGTGTCGGCTTCTGCCGTGTGAGCGTTGTCGAAATCGCCGCCGCAGTAGAACCTGTAGGCGGCCTTGAGGTTGCGCGGCTCCATGGTGTGGTAGATGTTCTGGACATCCACCATCATGGGCGAATGCAGGTCCACTCCGAGGTCCTTTCCGGCCAGCTTGACTCTTTCGAACTCCTCCGCGAGCATGGGCAGGTCGAATTTGGAGGAGTTGAATCCTGCGAGGTCGCAGTCTCTGAGCCATTCGGCGACCTCGTCGGAGACTTCATAGAAGGTGGGGCAGTCCCTGACCATGTCGTCCGTGATGCCGTTGACCTTCGAGGCTTCGGGATTGATGGGCCTCTGGCAGCGGTGTTCGTAGTCCCAGGGCCGGATTTTCCAGGTCTTTATCCTCTGCTCCCCTCCGGGGAAAACCTTGACGAAACTGAGTTCGATGATCCCGTCAATGGAAATGTTGAGGCCGGTGCTCTCGATGTCGAAGAACAGCAGCGGCCGCTTGAGTTCCAACTGCATGTGCGCTGCTCCTATGAAATTACTATGGGCATCATTATTCCGCAGATCTTTCCGCTTTCCTCCTCTTCTTCGGAAGGTATGACGAGGGCGGCTCTGCGTGCGTCGGCGAATTTCATTACCACGGTCGAGCTCTGCATGTTGCCGAGCATGTCGAGGATATGGGGTGACTTGAAGCCTATGCTGAGTTCGTCGCCGTCATACTCGCAGCCTATCTTCTCGTAAGCCGCGAGCGCGAATCCGAGATCCTGCGCGGTGATTTCGAGCTGGCCGGGGCGGAGTTCGAACTTGATGTGGTTCGACGCCCTGTTGGCGCACACGGACACGCGGCGTACGGCGTTGAGCAGCTGGAGTCTGTCTATCTTGAGGATGTTGGAGTTGTTCTGCGGGATGACCCTGCGGTAGTCGGGGAACTTGCCCACGATGAGCCGGCAGATCATGATGCTGTCGCCGAACCTGAATTCTACGGTGTTGTTGTCGAAGGCCGCGAGAACCTCGTCGTCGCGCTTGTCGATGGCCGCCCGCAGCACGACGGCGGCCTTCTTGTGAAGTATGAACGAGGATTTCTCGTCAACTTTCGCCTCCTTGGTGCTGTATGCTATGAGTTTCTGGGCGTCGGTGGCGACCAGGGTCGTGCCGGCGGGGTCCATGTCGAAGAAAATGCCGTTCATCACGGGACGCATCTCTTCGTCGGCGGTGGCATATACGGTGTATCCTATGCCTTCCGACAGCGCGGAGGCGGGGAAGGTGGCTTTCATGGCTTCTGCGCCGGCTCCCTTGATCTCGGGGAAGTCCGCGGCGGGGAAATAGGGCAGCGACGAATTACCGTTGCTCCAGACGCATTCGAAAGAGCCGTCGGAAGTGGTCTTTATGGTTATGGGCTGGTCGGGAAGGGTTTTCAGCAGATCCATCATCTGGCGTGAGGGGACTGCGATGCTGTCGTTCTCTCCGGCGTTCTGGACCTCCACGGAAGTGCGCAGGGTGAGCTCCTGGTCGGATGCGGTTATCTGCAGCTTGTCCCCGTCGAGCGCGAAGAGGAAGTTTTCGAGTATGGGAAGCGTGGTTTTTGCCGGAATGGCCTTGGAGACATCGGCGAGACCCTTCAGCAGGTCGGCGCTTGAAACATTGAATTCCATATAGTGTCGTTTTAGTTTTCTCGTTTTCAATTTTCAAATATAATATAAAAAGTGGTATTTCGGAAGAGTATCTCTTTGGCATATTATTTGACTTCATCTCCCTCCGGAATTTTTTAAACCTATTTTATATATGAAAAAGGGTATTTTAATTGTTTTGGCATCCGCTCTTCTCAGCGGCCTGACGGCTTTCGCCATTGTCAGGACTTCGGTCCCGGCCGCGGACCAGACGCGGGTGACGTACAGTCCGGACGGACAGATGGTCAGGACTGTCAATCTGTCAATGTCTGACTATCCTGATTTCACATACGCCGCGGAGAATGCGGTCGAAGCCGTCGTCTATGTGCAGGTGACCTCGAAGGTCCGCCAGAACTATGACTATATCGATCCTTTCTTCCGCTTCTTCTTCGGCGATGAGATCCAGCCGCGCGAGGATGTGCGCAAGGGCAGCGGTTCCGGCGTGATCATCCGTCCCGACGGCTACATAGTGACCAACAACCACGTGATCGCCAACGCGACCGAGGTCAAGGTCACGCTTAACAACAACAAGACCTACGACGCCACCGTGGTCGGGACCGATCCCGCCACCGATGTCGCGCTGATAAAGATTGACGAGAAGAACCTTCCCGTGCTTCAGTTCGCCGATTCCGACAAGCTCCGCCTCGGAGAGTGGGTGCTCGCGATAGGCAGCCCTCTGGGAGAGCAGCTCCGTTCGACCATCACCGCCGGCATCGTGAGCGCCAAGGGCCGTTCGATGCCCAACTACGACGGTGAATTCAAGATAGAGTCCTTTATCCAGACCGACGCGGCCGTCAATCCCGGCAATTCCGGAGGAGCGCTCGTGAACAAGACCGGCGAGCTCGTGGGCATCAACACGGCGATAGTCTCGACCACCGGTTCGTACACGGGATATTCGTTCGCGGTTCCTTCCAATATAGTGAAGAAGGTCGTGTCCGACCTCATAGACTTCGGTTCCGTGAAGCGCGCCACGTTGGGCGTGACCATGACGGGAATCGACGAGAAGACCGCGAAGGATCTCAAGCTCGACTCGCTGGACGGCGTGCTCATACACGAGGTGCTTCCCGGCGGTGCGGCGCAGAAGGCCGGAGTCAAGGAGGGGGACATACTTCTTGCTGTGGATTCCACCGTCATCAAGACTCCTTCAGGGCTTCAGGAGAAGGTCAACAGCTTCCATCCGGGCGACAAGGCCGTGCTCAAGGTTCTGCGTGACGGAAAGACCCTCGAGCTCAAGGTCACTTTCCAGGAAGGTGCCGACGAGATAGGCAGCGTCGAGGATGACGGGACAGTGATGTTCTACGGCGCGAAGCTCGGTCCGGCCGAGAGGGGAGTGGAGATCATCGACGCCGGCAACGGCAGGCTCGCCGAGGCCGGAGGAGTTGACGGATTCATAATCCTCTATGTGAACGACCAGAAGGTGAACAAACCCGAGGACGTGATCGAACTCGCCAAGAAGAGCAAGCGCTCGATCTTCATCGAAGGCGTGACTTCCACCGGCAGACCCGGATACTTCGGATTCGGCAAGGATGACTGATACGGCTGTACGGCCTTTACATACGACAGTTTTTTGATATTTGGTTTTCCGGCGGGGCTTCGGCTCCGCCGGAATTTTGATACTTCGGCCCTTTCGTCATGCGGGCGGATTGCGTTGAAAGGCTTGCCGTCCGCGGCAGTGAGCGGACGATGCGCAGCATCGATGAAGCGCAGCGGAACCTTGAGGCGCAGTCCGCCCGCATGACGAAAGTTTCAGAAAAGT
>DVLC01000030.1 GCA_018715685.1 Candidatus Cryptobacteroides merdipullorum | reverse complement strand
AAGACACGACATGAGTTCATGTATGCAGGCCGACTTGCGGCTCTGGTATATGTTGCCGAACAATGCGAATTTCAGTTTGCGTGATGCCATAAATTTCAGATTTTACAATTCTTTTTCACCGCGCCATGCTTGGAAATGCCAAACATTTTGTAACTTTGCCGATGGATAAACTACGGCAAAAATACACATTTTTGCCGAACAAAAGGGGCTGTAAAGCCCATAAAAGTGTAAAAAATGACAAAATTAAGCGTAAACATCAACAAGGTGGCAACAATACGCAACGCACGCGGCGGCAACAACCCCGACGTGCTGCAAGCCGCACTGGACTGCGAGAAGTTTGGCGCACAGGGCATCACCGTGCACCCGCGCCCCGACGAAAGGCACATACGCTACAGCGACGTAAGGGCCATAAGGCCACTGCTGAAGACTGAAATGAACATAGAAGGCAACCCCATACCGAAGTTCGTCGACATCGTGTTGGAAGTGCGTCCCACGCAGGTGACACTCGTACCCGACGCCGAAGACCAGATAACAAGCAACCACGGATGGGACACAAAGGCCAACCGCACGTTCCTCACCGACGTGATAGGACGCTTCAAGGAGGCAGGAATAAGGACATCGGTGTTCATCGACGCAGAACCCGAAATGGCCTTTGCGGCTAAACAGTGCGGAGCTGACCGGGTGGAACTGTACACCGAGCCTTACGCCTCGGGCTATCCCGTATGCCGCGAGGAGGCGATAAAGCCGTTCATAGAGGCCGCCGAAGCGGTGCGCGAAGCCGGTCTCGGCCTCAACGCCGGACACGACCTCTCGCTGGAGAACCTGAGCTATTTCATATCGCGCATCCCATGGACGGACGAAGTCAGCATAGGCCATGCGCTAATCTGCGACGCGCTCTACATGGGCCTTGAGACCACGATAGTGAAATATCTGGAAGCCATACTCCAGGCCTGAACCGCCTCGCCGCGCACGGAAACGGACAGATTGGCAGATTACGATTTTTTGACTAATTTTGCGTTTCATATGCAGGCCGCGAGCGGCCGGAACAACCAACACAACCAAGACAAATGAAAAAGTTACCCATCATCCTCAGCGTGATCTCACTTCTCGGAGTGATTGCTCTCGCAGTTGTCGTACTCACAGGAAAGCCGGCGGCAGGCGCAGGCACTGACAGCGCCGCGGCACCCGAAGCCGGAGCCCAGAAGGCGTCCATCGTCTATTTCAACCTCGACAGGGTTCTCAACGAATACGACATGGCCAACGATCTCCGCAGCGTGGTGGAGACAAAGGTCAACAGCATCAACCAGGAGGTAAACCGCAGGGGGACCAAGCTCGACCAGGACATCAGGAGCTTCCAGGAGAAGATCAACAAGGGGCTCATGACCCAGTCGACAGCAGAACTCCAGAGCCAGCAGCTCTCACAGCAGCAGAACGAGTTCCAGACCTACGCCGCCCAGAAGCAGCAGGAAGTGGTCGAGGAGCAGACCGTGATGATGAACCAGATAGCCGACGCCATCAACAGCTACATGATCGAGTACAACGCCGACAAGAAATACGCGATGATACTTGCGACCCAGGGGGACATCCTTCCCCTGCCCCTCGTGACCGGAGACTCCGCCCTGGACATCACCGACGATTTCCTCGAGGGCCTCAACGCGGCTTACGTGAAGTCAAAGGCATCACAAAAGGAATAGGACTTGAAAATAGCGATACTGTCCTGTTTCTACCCTTTCAGGGGAGGAATCGCCCAGTTCAACGCCAATCTTCTCGCGGAGCTGGGCAAGTCTCATGAAGTGCGCGCATTCAACTTCATCCGGCAGTATCCCTCGTTTCTTTTTCCGGGAAAGACCCAGTATGTGACTGACGGGGACGAAGCCGCTCCCGTCAGTTCGCTTTCCGTACTGGACACGGCCAACCCCTTCAACTGGCCCGCAGCGGCGGCAAGGATACGCGAATGGAATCCGGACATCCTGATTATGCGCTACTGGATGTCATATTTCGGGCCTTCGCTGGGATATGTCGCCCGCCACATGCGCCCGGAATGCAGGGTGATAGCCATAACCGACAACATCATCCCGCACGAACAGCATTTCTTCGACAAGCCGCTGACCAGATATTTTCTCGGCGGAGTCGACGGTTGCGTGGCGCTGTGCAGCGAAGTCGAGGCCGACCTTCTGTCGCTCAGGCCGGATGCCAGGCACGTGGTGCTGCCCCACCCCGTATACACACACTTCGGGGAGAGGATTCCAAAAGCCGAGGCCGAGAGACAGCTCGGCATCCCGTCGGGAAGCAGGAATCTGCTCTTCTTCGGGCTCATACGCGAATACAAGGGCCTGGATCTGCTGATCGAGGCGTTCAGCAGGCTCGGGCCGCAATACAGGCTGATCATCGCCGGCGAGCCTTACGGCCCGTTCGACAAATACCAGAAACTGATAGACTCTTGCCCGGACCCCTCCAGGGTGCATGTCTTTCCGAAATACATCTCCGATTCCGAAGTCAAGACCTATTTCTCCGCGGCGGATGTCGCGGTTCTGCCCTACCGCAGCGCGACCCAGAGCGGCATCAGCGCAGTGGCGGACAATTTCGAGCTTCCGATGATCGTCACCGACGTGGGAGGCCTCAGGGAGACCATAGGAGAACGTGGCACCGGACTGGTGTGCCGGGAGGGCACGCCGGAATGCATCGCCTCGGAAATAGAGAAATTCTTCGACGATCCCGGAATCAGGGAAAGCTGCGTCGCCTCAATACGCGACCTGAACGAGAGTCTGAGCTGGAACAGATTCTGCAGGAATCTGCTCGAATTCGCCGACACCCTCAAATCTGACAATAAATGAAAAAATTCATCACCATAGCTCTGGCCCTGTGCCTGCTGCACACGGGTGCGGCCGCCCAATGGTATCTTTTCCCGGGCGCACGCGCAAACGAGAACGAGCGGGAAGAGACCGCCGGGGAGGAGCAGAACCTGAGATTGAGACCTGTACCCGGAGCACCGGTCCGGCAGGAGACGGACATGGAGATTGAAGACGACTTCCCGGATTTCGGATTCAACAGGAGATCCGTAATCACAGTGACGCTCGCTCTGCCCGTAAACGCCGATTCAGAAAAGCCCAGTTCCAATTTCCTCGAAATGTACGGAGGGGCGCTGCTGGCGCTCAGGGATCTCGGAGACGAGGGCGTCCGCACCAGACTCAGGCTGGTGGACACTGCCTCGGGGAACGGACTGACGGCCGGCGACATCAAGAACAGCGACGTGATAATCGGCCCCGTAACATACGATGAAATCCTGTCGGCCCTGCCCATGTGCGGGGACAGGATGCTGATCTCTCCCCTCGACCCGAAGACCGCCGAACTTGCGGCAGGCTCCGGAGTCATCCAGGCTCCTTCGTCATGGGCGAGCCAGGTGGACGAACTCGTGAACTGGGTGCAGGAGGAACTGATGCCTGAGGACGAACTCATCGTCATACGCGACCCTTCGAAAAGCGGAAGCGGAGAGCAGAGCGACTATCTGATGAGCCGGCTTCACGGCAAAGTGCTCGATTTCCGCATAGTCAAGGCTGTGAGTGAAATAAACTTCGAGGAAGGAAGAACCTACAGGATACTTATAGCGTCCGACAGCGACGCCTTCCTGACCGGAGCCGCCAGGGCGGCGGCGATCGAGGCTGCGCGCAACAGGAACATCATTCTCTACTCCACCTCCAGGATAAGAAGTACGATAGGCACGAATGTGAATGACCTGTACGACACCAGGACAAGGCTCACGGCCAGCTATTACATAGACTATGACTCACGAAAGGTGAAGGACTTCATCCTCGCCTACAGGGCGCTCTACAAGGGCGAGCCCGGCTCGTTCGCCTTCCAGGGCTACGACACCGTGTACTATTTCGTGAGCATGTGCCGCGACTACGGCCGGAGATGGCAGCGCAGACTGCCGGAAAGTCCCATGAGAGGATTGCAGTCGGACTTCAGTTTCGACCGCAGGAAAGGAGGCGGCCGGGAGAACGTGGCGGTGCGCAGAGTGGTCTACAACTCCGACCTCACGACGAGCCTCGCCCAATACTGATTTCTGCCGTGAATCCTGTCAGCGTCCTTCGGACAGAAGGACGCGGGCGTTCTGAAGCGCGGCTTCCGTTATCTCGGAACCGCTGAGCAGGCGCGCTATCTCCCTGATTCTGTCATCACCGTCCACGCGGGTGACCGTCGAAGCCGCCCGTCCGTCCGCCAACTGGGACTTGCTGACCACATAATGAGCGTCACCCTTCGCCGCAACCTGCGGAAGATGGGTTATGGCGAACACCTGCATGTCTCCGCCCATCGAGCATATCATCTGGCCCATCCTGTCCGCCACACTGCCGCTGACTCCGGTGTCGATTTCGTCGAAAATCAGGGTAGGCATGCCCATTGTCTTGGCCATCAGAGCCTTGAGGCTCAACATGATTCGGGAAATCTCACCTCCTGACGCCACTTTGGCCAGCTCCTTGAGAGCGCCTCCAGCGGACGAGAACAGAAAATTCACCTTGTCGCACCCGTCGGCGCCTCCGGCCTTCGGCTCGATCCTGATCTCGAAAACGGAATTCTCAAGTTCAAGAAAGCGCAGCGAATCAAGTATCTTTGAAGCGAGCCGCGGTGCCGCCGCCTGTCTGGCCCTGCTCAGAACTTCGCACTGCTCCTGCCAGAGTTTCCGCAGCTCCCCTTCCCTGGTCTCCAGAGACGATATCCGCTCCTCCAGGGTGTCAGTACCGACAAGCTTTCCGCCCAAG
>DVLC01000029.1 GCA_018715685.1 Candidatus Cryptobacteroides merdipullorum | reverse complement strand
TAGGTGAAGGACACACTCCGCCCGCCCGGTCATAATTTTGTGTGTGCGCCGCCGGAACATAATTGACTGACATTCAATAACTCTTCTAAATAAAGCGCACACGCAAAAGGGATTTGAATCCCGCTGCGTGTGCGCTCAAAAATGCCATCTTACTGATTTCCGTCTAATTGCAAAATTCAAACGCACAGGCATTTTATTGCGATTATTCATAAAAATTTTTAAATTGGAGTCCGGTTGGAAACGAGCATTACAAATCCTATCTTATCATGTACTGTAAACACATTTCAAGCGCACTGCTTGCTGCAGCCGTCATGTTCATATGCGGTTGCGAAAAAGTCACCCCCCCCCAACCCGGATGACGATGTAATAGAAGTCACGGGAGTAACGCTCGACAGGACGGAAATCACTCTCGCGGTCTCGGCGACGGAGCGGCTTACCGCCACGGTTCTGCCTGAAAACGCCAGTGATCCGAGTCTCGAATGGGCTTCAAGCGACGAATCCGTGGCCAGAGTGGACGAAACCGGTCTCGTGACCGCCGTTGCTGAAGGTTCAGCGGTCATCACTGTCACCGCAGGAGAAATGACTGACGAATGCACCGTCACTGTCAGCCACAAAGTAGCCGTCGTCACCCTGGATGCATCAGCCCTCTCCTCTTATCCCGCCGATGCAATCCCCTCTGTCACTGAACTCACCGTAAGCGGGACGCTGGACGATGCCGCATGGCAGGCCCTGACGAAATTCACAAACTTGCAGAAACTGACCATAGCCGAGAGCACCGGTGCCGTACCGGAATATATGTTCTACAATGCAGACGAAGGCGTATCCCTCCTTCCCGCGCTGAAGGAATTCTCCGCCCCTGAAATCACCGAAATCGGCAGATACGCATTCCAGAAAAGCGCGGCATTGACCGCCATAGACCTTCCCAAGGTTGCCAGAATAGGCAAGCGCGCCTTCGACAACTGCGGAGCTCTGACGGAGATCAGCCTCCCCGGACTCGAATATGCCGGCCCGTACGCATTCCAGAACTGCGACGCGCTCGTGAAAGCCGACTGCCCCATGCTCTCGCAAACCGACAGCTCGGTGTTCATGGACTGCGGGGCGCTGACGGAAGTGTCCATGCCCGAACTCAAGGAAATGGGCTACGCCACCTTCTACCATTGCACGGCGTTGGAGTCGGTCTCCCTGCCCAAGCTCGAAAAGGAGCACGGTTTCGGCTTCGCGATCTGCAATCTGCTCAAGTCCGCCGATCTTCCCGAACTTAAGGAGACCGGAACCTCCTCGTTCACCGACTGCCCCGTGCTCACCGACCTGAACACGCCTCAGCTCACGGCCATACCCGACTACATGTTCAACAACTGCTACGCCCTCAAGTCCAACCCTGCACCCGATGCGGAAAAGGTGGGATACAGGGCATTCTACAACTGTACCTCACTCGAGACCGCGATGCTGCCTGCAGCGGACACCATCGCCGAAAACGCCTTCGACAAATGCGCCGCGCTCAGGAGCGTGGATCTCTCTTCAGTGAAATACCTCAAGGAAGAGGCGTTCTACGACTGCAGCTCGCTTGAGTCAGTGACGATGCCTGAGCTCGACGGCATTGCCCCGAGCGTATTCACGAACTGCACTTCGCTCCGCCGGGTCGAGATGCCCAAGGTCAAGACCATAGGCAACGGTGCTTTCGTCAGCTGCGAAGCCCTTGAAGAGATCGTAATGCCCGAGGTCGAGACAATAGGCGCAATGGTGTTCCAGAAATGCAGCTCGCTGAAGGAATTCGTAGCGCCCGCGCTCAAGAGCATCGACACCCGCTGCTTCGACAAGTGCACCTCGCTCAAGAAGGTGGAGATGCCTCTTGTGACCGAGATAAAGACCTATATGTTCTACATGTGCTCAGGGCTTGAATCGGTTGACCTGCCGCTCGTCACGAGCATAGGGAACTGGGCTTTCAAGGACTGTTCGGCGCTCACCAGCCTCAACGCGCCCGAAGTCCGCACTCTAGGCGCCAACGTATTCAACAACTGCTCATCGATGACCGAGTTCTCGTTCCCCTATCTCGACACCATGAAAGCGAGCACCTTCAAGAACTGCACGTCTCTCAGGACCCTGAAACTCGGAGCCGAAGGTGAGATCAGCTTCAGCAGCTCCTCCTTCAGCGGAACCGACACCTCGCTCTGCGAGCTCTGGCTCAACGGCAGCGGAGCGACCTTCGCCGGCATCAGCCCGGAAGCCCCGAACGAATGCTTCGGAGTAGTCTGGAAGTCCGTCAACGCCTACGATCCGGCGCAGTAGAATACGGCAGCACATCAAGAAGACGGCGAACAATCAGCGGGACGCCCAAGCCCGCCGGTTGTTCGCCGCTTATCAGTAAATTCATCTCCGGGATATCCGCAAGATTGACGCGGTTCTGCAATCCACCTGCGCGGCTCGGATACCGTACAGGCGCATGGACGGCCGATCAGCGTCGACGGTGGACACATTTTCCTTCCACCGTCATCACTGACATGCCCTACAGACACCTGTGGGGCAGTCATCGCACGCAGGTGGATTGCAGAACCGCGTCGACTGCGCGACCGATGAGGCGCGACGGACACACGACGGCAACTCGCCGGAAACTTTCCGCCTCCTCGGGCCGCCAATCTCCGAATTTTGACTATTTTTGCGCCCCGATGAACGAAAAAACAGTCAAAAGCAACCCCGCCGTCACGGCCATGCCGGTGCTCATAGCGCTGAGTCTCGCACATTTCCTGAACGACCTGCTGCAGACCACGGTCAATTCGGCGTATCCGATAATCAAGGACGATCTTGACCTCAGCTTCGCACAGATCGGCTCGATAACCTTCGTCTACCAGATAGCCGCCTCGGTGTTCCAGCCGCTGGTGGGAATGGTGTTCGACAAGAGGCCGTTCAAGGGCAGCATGCTGCTCGCCACGACCTTCACGATGCTCGGCATCATCTGCCTGGCGCTCGCACCCAACCTCGCAGGAATCTACATCGCCGTGTTCACGATAGGCGTGGGATCGTCGATCATACACCCGGAAGCTTCGCGTATCACCTCGCTCGCGTCGGGCGGGAAGCGCGGGCTCGCACAGTCCATCTTCCAGGTGGGAGGCAATTTCGGCGGCGCCGTCGGTCCGCTCATCATCGCGGTGACCGTCGTCCCCTACGGGCGCAGCCACTTCCTGTGGTTCGTGATACTCTCGGCGATATCCTATGCCGTCACAGCCTACATCAGCCGCTGGTACAACCGCTACCTCGACACCCACGGGCACAACTCGCGCGCCACCGTCTTCCGTCCGCGCCCGCTGAAGCTCGGGGCGACCGTCGCGGTGATAGTGCTGATATGCGTGCTGATCATCTCCAAATACATCTACCTCGAGAGTCTCAAGAACTACTACACCTTCTACCTGATAGAGAAATTCGACGTCAGCATACAGTTCTCGCAGGTATGTCTGTTCGTGTTCCTGTTCGCAACCGCGGCAGGCACGCTCATAGGAGGGCCGGTCGGCGACAGGATAGGCCGCAAGTATGTGATACTGCTCTCGATAGTGGGCACGGCGCCGTTCAGTCTCGCAATGCCCCACGTCGGTCTCGCGGCCACGGTCGCGCTGAGCTTCTGCTCCGGATTCATACTCTCCTCCGCCTTCCCGGCAATCCTGTTGTACGCCCAGGAGCTGCTGCCGAACAAGCTCGGCATGGTCTCCGGACTGTTCTTCGGCTTCGCGTTCGGCATAGGCGGCATTGTGGCGGCGGTGCTCGGCAACCTCATCGACGCCCACGGCATAGAGTTCGTCTACCGGATGGTGGCATGGTCGCCGCTGATCGGGCTCGCCGCCGTGTTGCTCCCGGATCTGCAGCGCAAAAAAAGCGGCAAATAAGCCGGAAAATTCTTCCGCATCCGGCATATTATTTGTACATTTACACCGGTTTGGTCGAAAGTTCCAACAAGGCACTGAAAAACCCGGACCGGCGACAACATGAGCAAGGATGTACGGAAGAAAATAATCGAGGCGGCCACGGAGGTCTTCTCCACCTACGGCTACGAAAAGACCACTATCGAGGACATCGCCAGGATGGCCGACAAGGCCAAGACCTCGGTCTACTACTATTTCGAGGGCAAGGCGGACATATTCGCGGCCGCTCTCGGAAATGAGATCTCGGCCATGAGCGAGGCTCTTGAGCAATACCGCATGTCGGACCCTGCGGACATAGTCCGGAGTTTCCGCGAATATCTCAAGAAGCGCATGGATCTGGTGCTCGAATCGAAACTCTACAAAAAATTCATGCCTGAAATGCTGAAGCGCGACAACAAAAGCGAGCTTGGCGGCATCTTTAT
>DVLC01000028.1 GCA_018715685.1 Candidatus Cryptobacteroides merdipullorum | reverse complement strand
TTTCCATTCAAACAAAAAGGAAGACCGCCCCGGCCTTCCATCTCCTTCACTTTGCAAAGATACGAATAAAATTTGTATTTTTGCCAAAATTTATTCATCATGATCAAAACATTACTCAAGATTGCCGTTGCCGTAGCGGCAGTATTCAGCCTGAACTCGTGCGACATGGACATGTACGGCACATACACTTTCAGCCATTCGATAGTCTACTCCCATCTGTCCGAAGGACAAGAAGGATACGACAAGAATCATATAGAAGCCACGTCCGAGGCCCTCGAAAAATACTTCGGCGAACTGGAGCTCGACGAACCGATGAGCTTCACCGGAACCCACTACGAGGCGGCACAATATGGAAGCGATTTCCTGTCAGATATCTTCGAGAAGTTCGAGGCCGACAAGGCCTATATCGTTTCGCTGCTCACCGATGTCGAGCAGGTGACATACATGATGAACATGTCAGGAAACAAATCCAATGTCACGATAGGATACTTCATCTGGGCCCATGAGCGCGACGAAAGCGGAGAAGAAGGCGAAAGCGGCCAGCCCGGCACGGAGACGACCACTCTGCTATAGCAGCCAGTCCAGCGCCCCCGGGCCTTCGTTGAACAGAAGGTCCATGACCGAAAGATTCGGCTTGAATCCTAATTTTGAAGCGAACACCTGATAATAAGGCCTGTCCAGTCCCAAGTCACGAAGGATTGTGTCAGGCCTTTTAGGATGTATGTCCACATGCTCGGAGGCGTACTCCTCCGTATGGAGAATCTGCGTGTTCAATCCGATTTTCTGCATGAAATACCTGATTATCGACATGTCAAGCTCCCAGAGAGTCTCAGGCCTGCGGTCCAGAACCGCATAAAGGCTGTCCCTGTAGTAATCGAAAAAGGGTGACGAACGATAGGCCGTGTCTATGCATCGCATGGTCTTCTCCAGCCACGGCGTCGACCAGTCCACAAGCACCTCGCGTATCGGGATATTGATGCTTCCGCCTCTGTGCACGATCGGGAAATTGAGACTCTCCACCCCGCCTGCCGCATAGATACGGCAGCGGTTGCGGTACGACTGTTTCTGGTAGTTCTCGCAGGCCTCCATATAAACCGAAGAATACCTTGCGAGCAACGCAAAGTATTCTACCGGAGGAAAATATGCTATCGTCAGGGTCAATTCCTATTCGATGGAGCCTTTGGAAGAAGAGTCGCCGGCACGTACGATACCGCGCTTCGAATTCTTGATGAATTCCAGAATGGTGTCGCGCTCCTCCGTCTGGGGGAAGCCTGCCGCCACCTTCGCGCAGCCGTCGGAAATGTTGTAGCCCTGATAGTATATGGTGTCGTAGATGTCCTTGATATTGCGCATGGTCTCGGAATCGAAGCCGCGCCTGCGGAGGCCGACGATGTTGATGCCGGCGTAGCAGATGGGCGTCCTTCCGCAGATGGAATAGGGAGGGATGTCCTTGTTCACGGCGGAGCAGCCTCCGACCATCGCATGCTTGCCGATATGCGAGAACTGATGGACGGCGGTGTTGCCGCCGATGATGGCCCAGTCGTCGACATCGGTCTCACCCGCGATACCCACATAGCTCACGAGAATGCAGTGGTTTCCCACGCGGCAGTCGTGCGCGACATGGACATACGACATTATCAGCGTGTCGCTGCCGATCTTGGTGACGCCCTTGCCGCTCGCCTGGGTGCCTCTGTTGATCGTGGCGCACTCTCTGATGGTCACATTGTCACCGATCTCCACATAAGTGACCTCGCCGTGGAATTTCAGGTCCTGGGGAATTCCGCCAACGACGGCTCCGGGGAAAATCTGGCAGTTGTTACCTATCGTGACATACGAGAAAATGTTCGCGTGAGGATAGATCTTGCAGTTGTCTCCGATGGTCACATTGTCGTCGATGAAGGCGTAGGGGCCCACCTCGACGTTTTCTCCTAATTTTGCATTCGCGCTCACGGTCGCGAGAGGATGAATTTTTGCAGCCATAAATCTAAAGTTTTGACAAAACCGCCTTGGCGGCGTTACTGTTAATTTTGTGGCCAGGTTTGTACGCGCTGACACGGGCCTTCGGGAAACCTCCCAGCAGCCTCATGTCTCCTATGAGGTCGAGCAGCTTGTGCCGCCCGCATTCATTCGGGAAATGCAGTGTGATATTGCTCAGGTAGCCGTCGTCCTTGACCGAGAGTCTCGGCTGGCCGAAGATGCGGCTCATGTTGTCGAGCTGCTCCCTGGTGACCGGATGCTCGACCACCACGATGGCGTTGTCGACATCGCCTCCCTGTATGAGGCCGTGTGCGGCAAGCGCCTCGAGCTCATGGAAGAAGCAGAAGGTGCGGCAGGGCGCGACCTGACCGACATAGTCGGAATTCTCGCTCCATTCAGCCGTCTGCACGCCAAGCACCTTCGAATTGAAATCGACGGTCACCTCGAACGACATTCTGTCCGAAGGTTCGAGCCTGACCCACGAACCGGTCTGCTCGTCACGCAATTCGAACACTTCCTTTATTTCAATATATTTCCTTTCGGCATTCTGCGGCTGGAGGCTGTCCGGCGCAATTGTCCTGACATAGGTCTCCGCGCTGCCGTCCAGAATGGGAACCTCTTCATTGTCAAGCTCCACCCTGACATTGTCGACCCCGAGCCCGGTCAGCGCCGAAAGCAGATGCTCGATGGTCACGACGGACACTCCGTCCATGGAAATGGTGGTGCTCCTGTCAGTTCTCGTCACATTGGTCGCGACTGCCGGTATCTCCACACCGGCGTCACTGCGGAAAAAGCGTATTCCGTAATTTTCCGGCGCAGGGCAAAGCGTCAGGTGGGCGTATTTGCCCGTATGAAGACCTCTCCCCTCGAACTTGTATTCTCTCTTTAATGTCTGCTGATTCATAATGGGGCTGCAAAGATATGCAAATTTTTTTATTCTTCCCCTGACTGCTTGAACTTTGCGTATGCCTTGAGGAAAGTCCGGTGCAGCAGCGCGGGACTTCCGAAATAGACTTTTCCGGGTTCCTTTATATTGCCTATCACTCCTGTCTGCGCTGCGAGCGTGGTCTTGTCCGCAACGGTCACATGGCCGGAAACGCCCACCTGCCCGGCCAGAATGCAGTTCTTCCCTATCTTGGAGGAGCCTGCGATGCCGGTGAGCGCGGCGATGGCCGTGTCCTTGCCCACCACCACGTTATGGGCTATCTGACAGAGATTGTCAATCCTTACGCCGTCCTCGATGATGGTGGATTCCATCGGCGCCCTGTCAACGGTGGTGTTGGAGCCTATCTCCACATCGTTGCCTATGACCACATTGCCGACATGCTCGATCTTGCGCCAGCTTCCGTCAGGCTGGGGAGCGTTGCCGAAGCCGTCGTCCCCTATGATGCAGCCGGCGTGCAGAATCACCCGGTCGCCTATCACCATCCCGGGGAAGATATGCACTCCCGGATATATGATGCAGTAGGAGCCTATCCTGGTGCCCGCACCGATGGTCACGTTGTCATGGATCTTCGTACAGTCACCTATGCTGCAGTCCTTGCCTATGGTCACGAAGTCTCCGACATGGACTTTCTTGCCGATTTTCGCGCTCCATGCGATGCGGCAGCGTCCGCGGTGTCTTCGGTATGCCCTCTTCTGCTTCGCCATATAGTCCAGAAGCTGCGCGAGGGCGTCGTAGGCGTTCGGCACGCGCACCAGAGTCGGCGACACCGCCTCCTTCGGGGTGAAATCAGCATTCACCAGCAGGACTGAGGCCCTGCTGGTGTATACATAATGCTCGTACTTGGGATTCGCAAAAAAACAGAGCTGTCCGGGCTTGCCGTGTTCTATTTTCGCGAAAGAGGATACTTTGGCCTGAGGATCGCCTTCCACGGTTCCGTTCAACACCTCGGCCAGCTGCTTCGCAGTAAATTCCATAATCTGACTTTTCACTAGAATCTCCAGCCTATCGTAAGGGCTACGTTCCAGAGATTTCTATGGTTTAATATTTTAGGGGATGCCGCGTTCACGAGAACGCCGTTCGCATCATAATTGTCATAATCGTAATAGGGCGAGAACAGACTGTCGGGATACGAAGTCAGCATCGCGCCGAGGTCGGCGAAGAACGAGCCCGGAGACGAATATCCTATGCCGAAGGATACGGACTGGGTCTTGTCCTTATAATAGCGGCCGCTCACGAGGTTCTTGACACCGCGTCTGTATGAATCGTAGTCATTATAGAAACCGTCGGCCGTCACGGTCTCCCCGGCAGTGTTGGTCCAGTAGCGCTCTGGAGTAGTGGCAAGTCCGTATCCGGCCCTCACGGAGAAGGCGGGAGTCACACGGAACTCGGCGCCTATCCTCAGGTTGTGTGCCACTCCGGCGAAGTATCTGTTGGTCTCGTTCTGGGACTCGAATATGTCTTCATGCAGGGCTCCCCTGGGATTAAGCTCACGGAAACGCATTATGCTGTAGTCCGTAAGTTCGTAGTCCACGCTCACGAAGCCTCTGCTGCCGAAGGTCCACGCCACGCCGAAATTAGCCGAATAAGGCGCGATGAGATTATAGGAGTACTCGCCTTCGGGAGACATCGCAGACTGATTGTAGTTGTATCCGGCAGTGCTAAGGGCGAACTCGGTCGCGGCGGAATACTGCCAGTGCTCGGTAATCGTGTACATGGTCGGAGTCTGTATGGCGGCGCCGAGCCTGAGCCCCTTGAACGGGGTCACGATGATTCCGAACTTGCCGTAGATTCCGTCCACGTCGGCAAGATACTGATAGCCGTAGGACGCGGAGAGGAAATTGGTCTCATCCTGCGAGCCGTCGTCAAGATTATAGATTATCGGGAATCGCTCCGGCTCCATGGCCGCTTCGAAGAAGGTCTCGGAATAACCGTATCTCGCATACGGGAAGCCTACGTTGATTCCGACGAACACCTTGTCCGAGAAATTCATTCCGTAATTGAGAATGATATCGTTCTTGCTGCCCCACTTCTGGGTCACGGAAGACTGCGCGAGCGTACCGGGAACATAGTGCCAGGTACCGTCGCCGCTTATCATCTCGGTGACCCCCACATAGTCGGCGCCGTTGCCGTACGAGCCGAACATTCCGGCCTGATATGCGGTGATGATGTCCCATGAGAGCCCGCTGGCGTCGAACGCGCTGCTGCTCGCGAGCAGACCTTCGTCACTGCCCCATGCCGCCGCCGCGAACTCCGCCACCTTGGAGGTCTGGCTGTTCTGGCCGAACGCGTCGGCATAGTAGTTATACTGGGCGGTCTGGTTCGAGATGACACCGACCGTGAACGACTTCAGTCCGCGCGAGCGGCCGGTGCTGAACACGGCCGTGGCGCCGAAGTTCGGCAGGGTCATCCTGGTATTCGAATACCTGCTTTGGGGGCCGTAGTTCATTTCACCGGACGGGGAATAGGAGGATCCCACCACGGAAATCGAGATTCCCGGAGTGATGACCATCTGTCCGTAATTTGCCACAGCGGAGCCGGCAGGGTTGATTCCGACGGTTCCGAGGTCACCTCCCACGGCGGTCACGGCATTGCCGAGTGCCATGGAGCGGGCGGTGCCCAGATATTCGTTGCGGCTGAAATTAATCGCATCGTACATATTCTGTGCGCCGGCGGCTGCCGCGGCAGCGGCGAATGCAAGCGCCGCGCAAATCATCTTGATCGCTTTCATTTTTTTTCACTGATTTAAATTTTTACCTGCGGCCGCGGCTGTAACTTCCGCCACCACCGCTGCGCATTCCGCCGCCTGAACCTCCGCCGTAGCTGCGGCTGGGAGAAGAGAAGGACGATCCCCCGGAATATGACCGGCTCGGGCTGGTATAGCTGCGTGAAGAGTTGCCGCGGGAAGGACTGGTATAGGAGTTCGGACGGGTCGAAGTGCCGCTGCTGCTCCTGGAGTTCGACCAGCTGCGCGAATAATTGTAGTTGCTGTTTGGTCTTCTGCCGGAATTGACGGTCGAGTTCGTGGTGCTCGACGGCCTGGACACGCTGCCGGACGAGCTTCCCCTGCCCGCATTCCATCTGCTCACAGCGGAGGTGTTTCCTCCTCCGGCACTCGTCCCGCGCCTGATGTTGGTGGCTCCGGCAGAGCCGTAATTGCCGCCGGAAGAGCTATAGGATCTCGTATAATTGCGGGTTCCGGAAGAACCGGGACGGCTCACCATTGAACCGCCGCCCTGGGTCATGAAGCGAGGACCGTAGAAATAGCTTCCGTCGGATGAAAGTCCGGGTCTCGGCCTGTACCAGTGATCGTGCCAATAGTGATGGTAGTGAGGCCTGTAATACCACGGATCCCAGTACCAGGGATCATAATACCATGAATACCAGGGGTCGTACCAGGGCCGGGCCCATCCGTACCACGGATCGTACCATGAGGAATACGCCCACCAGCGGTACGGCCAGGACAACGCCCAGGCGCTTCCCCATGCGAACCACGGGGAATCATACCAGTCGTCGTTCTGCAGGACTACATAGACAGTATCCTTCTGCTGCGCCTCGCGGGCGATATTAGCTGCGGCCATCGCCGCAAAATCATCTTTCGAATAAATCTGAACCGCCTCGGCAACAGGCTCCGGCCTGCTGTAGATGCCGTCCTGGAAACGCTGCTGCGCAAACTGCGCGGAAGTTCCGCAGGACACCATCATGAAGAGCAGAGGCAGTACGAGTACTATGCACCGGTTCATCTTCATAATAATAAAAGTTTGTATCTTTGCACGCAAAGTCCGGGCCATGGGCCCCGACCTTACATATAGATGCAAATTTCGAAAAAAAACGCAGATATTTCAACAAGAATATGGCAAAAGCGGTAACCAAGCGTTCTGAGAACTATTCTCAGTGGTACAACGATCTGGCCCTCAAGGCTGATCTCGCGGAGCAGTCGGCCGTCAGAGGCTGCATGGTGATCAAGCCCTACGGCTACGCGATATGGGAGAAGATGCAGCACATCCTCGACGGAATGTTCAAGCGCACGGGCGTTCAGAACGCCTATTTCCCCCTCTTCATTCCCAAGTCCTTCTTCAGCCGCGAGGCGGAGCATGTGGCCGGATTCGCCAAGGAATGCGCGGTAGTCACCCACCATCGTCTGATGAACGACCCCGAGGGCAAGGGCGTGGTAGTGGATCCCGACGCCAGACTCGAGGAGGAGCTCATTGTGCGCCCCACCTCCGAGACCATAATCTGGAGCACCTACAAGAACTGGATCACCTCCTGGAGGGACCTTCCCATACTCTGCAACCAGTGGTGCAACGTGGTGCGCTGGGAGATGCGCACGAGACTTTTCCTGCGCACCGCCGAATTCCTCTGGCAGGAGGGGCACACCGCCCACGCCACTGCGGAAGAGGCTCAGGCACGCGCAGAGCAGATGGTCAGGATCTACGCCGACTTCGCCCGCAACGTGATGGCTCTGCCCGTGATCATGGGCCACAAGAGCCCCAACGAACGCTTCGCCGGCGCCCTCGACACTCTGACGATCGAGGCCATGATGCAGGACGGCAAGGCGCTTCAGGCCGGAACCTCCCACTTCCTCGGACAGAACTTCGCCAAGTCGTTCGACGTTCAGTTCACCAACAAGGAAGGGAAGCAGGAATATGTATGGGCCACCTCCTGGGGAGTCAGCACCCGTCTTATGGGAGCCCTGATAATGGCGCACGGCGACGACAACGGACTCGTTCTGCCGCCCAGGCTCGCACCTATACAGGTAGTCATGGTACCCATATACAAAACAGAAGATGAGCGCAATGAGGTTCTTGCGAAAATGCAGGAAATCTCCGGAGAGCTCGACAGGCTCGGAGTAAGCTGGAAGATAGACGACCGCGACACCCTGAGGCCGGGCTTCAAGTTCGCCGAATGGGAGCTCAAGGGAGTGCCCGTACGCCTTGCCATGGGGGCACGCGACCTCGAGGCCGGCACGGTGGAGGTGGCGCGCCGCGACACGCTGACGAAGGAGACCATGCCGCTGGAGCATCTGGCGGACCACATACCCGCCCTGCTCGACAGCATACAGCAGAACATCTACGACAAGGCTCTCGCTTTCAGGGACGCACATGTCGAGAAATGCGACAGCTGGGAGGAGTTCAAGGAGAAGATCCAGACCGGACGCTTCCTGCTCTGCCACTGGGACGGCACTCCCGAGACCGAACAGGCCATCAAGGACGAGACGAAGGCTACCATACGCTGCATCCCCATCGACAGTTACGTATGCGAGGAGGAGGGCAGGGACATCTATTCCGGCAAGCCTTCGCACCGCAGAGTGGTGTTCGCGATTTCATATTGAATGTTTCCGGCCATGAAAAGACTGTTGATTGTCGCAGCGGCGACTTGTTGTTCTCTGGCCCTGTCTTTCGCACAGGATGATATCCAGCAGGCCACGGCCGAAGCCGCGGCCGCCCTGCTCGAAGCTCCGGAAACGGAAGAGGAGCAGGAGAAGCCCCGCTACTGGACCAATTCGCTGCAGGTGGATCTCGGATTCAGCCAGACAAACCTGTGGAGCTGGGCCGCCGGAGGCTACAACACCTTGAGCATGAGCTCCGGAATCGACGCCAAAGCCGACTTCGCCAGAAACCTCAGCAGCTGGAGCAACAGGCTACAGCTCCAGTACGGCTTCCTTTGGTCGGCCGACAAGGAGAACCTGCTGCAGAAGACCAACGACCTCATCTATCTTGAGAGCCGGCTGGCCTACAAGACTTCAAAGGACAGCAAGTGGAACTACACGGTGTCCTTCGACTTCCGCTCGCAATTCTCCGACAGCTACGATTCCTACACCCAGGACGCCGCCACCGGTCTGTGGTCGGGCAAGCTCAAGTCGGGCTTCCTCGCACCTGGCTACACCAACCTCGCAGTAGGTATGGAGTGGGCGCCCGCAGACTGGTTCAACGTCAACATCGCCCCCCTGACCGGAGGCTTCACGATATGCGACATTCCCGAGCTCAGGAAGAACTACGGCATGAAGCTCAAGGAGGATGGTCTTGATCCGGACGACGGGAACAACTACAGAAGCGCCCTCTTCCAGTCCGGAGCCCAGATAAAGATGAACCTGAAGGCTTCGATCAACGACAGCTTCTTCTATGAGACCCAGCTTGTGCTCTTCACCGACTATCTCAACAAGCCGTTCAAGGAGAACAGGGTCAACTGGGACAACAAGATCACCTGGCAGTTCGCCAAGTTCTTCAAGATAGGCCTGAACACCTGGCTGATCTACGACCCTATCGTATTCATAGACGGAAGGCAGCATGTTCAGTTCAAGGAGTCGTTCTCCATCAATTTCACATGGCTGATCGCCAGCAAATAAAGCGATGGGACGCATTCTCCTTGCAGTAAGCGGAGGCATCGACTCGATGTACATGGCAAACAGGGCCCCGGAACTTTTCCCCGGGGCTGTTTTCGCTGTGGCCCACTGTAATTTCGGGCTGCGCGGAAGCGAATCAGACGGGGACGAACTCTTTGTCCGGGCATGGTGCCTGGACACGGGTACGGAATGCTTCGTAAGGCGTTTCGACACCGTGAATTATTCGCGCGAGCGGGGTGTGAGCATAGAGATGGCCGCCAGGGAACTTCGCTATGCCTGGTTCAAGGAGCTGTGCGAGGAACACGGTTTCGAGGCCGTGGCTGTGGCTCACAACGCCGACGACAATGCCGAAACCCTGATTCTGAATCTGCTGCGGGGCACGGGCATTCGCGGAGTCCGTGGCATGGGCGGCCGGGAGGGCGTACTGCGCCCTCTGCTCGGAACGAGCCGCTCCGACATCCGGAAATGGATGTCGGAGCACGGCCGCCCCTGGCGCGAGGACAGCACCAACTCCGACAGCAAATACAGACGCAACCTTATACGCAATGAGGTCTTTCCTCTGTTCTCGAAGATAAATCCCTCATTCATAAAAACTCTGAACGCCGACATGCGCAGATTCGCGCAGGCGGACAACATAGCCGAGGAATATGTCAGGTCTGTGTCGGAGAGGGCGGTTCTCGATGACGGAAGCATTTCCGTGGCCGCACTGAAGGACGACCCGCACCGGGAATTCGTACTGTGGAGGCTGCTGGAGGACAGCGGCATTTCCGCAGATGAATTCTCCGCCCTCATACGCACGCTCGAAGAGGACAGACAGTATGCCGGACGCCGTTTCGGGCCGGTCACAGGAGCTTCGGGACGACTGATCATGAAAAACAGTACGCGACCCGACGGCAGAAAGGTCAGGGTGGAAATTCTTGAGCGGAACGAACTGGAATCCCTGAAGCAGCCGGAAGGGACGCTGATCGCAGACGCTGACATTCTGACGCCTCCGCTGAAAATAAGAAAATGGATGCCGGGAGACTGGATGGTGCCTTTCGGAATGAAGGGCCGCAAGAAAGTCTCGGACATCTTCACCGACCTGCATGTCCCCGTGACTGAAAAGGAGGGCGCCATGGTGATCGAACTCGACGGCTCCCGTGTAGCAGCGCTTCTCCCCTACCGCATCGACGACAGCGTCAGGGTCACGGACTCGACCGTCCGGGTGCTTCGCATCACATTGGAATAGAGGCTCGGCCCCGCGTGAGGGGTACTCCGGCTGATGAGGCTTGCCGTCCGCGGCAGTGAGCGGACGATGCGCAGCATCGATGAAGCGCAGCGGAACCTCGGAAGCCGGAGTACCCCTCACGCGGAGCAGGGCCGGCTACCGGACAATTGCAGCGGCTATTTCTCCGGAATCACATAGACATCGTCGCCCGGAGCCGCGAACTGGAGCTCCTCACGGGCGAAGCGCTCGAGAGAATCACGGTCGTCTGTCAGCTGGCGTATCCTGTCCTCGAGAGCGGCGTTCTCAGCCTCATATTTCTCTATAAGACGATTCTGACGGTGAAGGCTGATCCCGGAGCTTATCCATGTTATCAGACTGTCCTTCTTGACGCAGAGGAAAAAAAGACAGAGCACGGTGGCTATTATGGCATAACGCACGAACGAACGCTGCTCCCGGCGGCTTCCGTCCCTGCTTCTGTCCCATATATCCCTGAATTTTCCCAAAGCTTCTGTCCTATTGAGCGCAAAATTAGCTAAATTTGTGGAAAACACTTATAAAAAAATGAAGCCTACTCTTTTAGTTCTCGCCGCCGGAATGGGCAGCCGTTACGGCGGGCTCAAGCAGATGGACGGGCTCGGCCCCTCCGGAGAGACCATAATCGACTATTCCATCTATGACGCCGTCCACGCTGGCTTCGGCAAAGTGGTCTACATCGTGCGCGAATACTTTCTCGAACAGTTCAGGGAAACCGTCGGAAGGAAATACGGCAACGTGAAATGTTGCGACGGCAGCCCGCTCGAATTCGTGTTCGTGACGCAGGAACTGGACAAGATACCCTCCCGCTTCACGCTCAACCCCGAAAGGCAGAAGCCCTGGGGAACGGCCCACGCGGTGCTCATGGCCAGGGACGTGATCGACGGCCCCTTCGTTGTGATCAACGGAGACGATTACTACGGCAGGGAATCCTTCAGAATCGCAGGGGACTGGTGCCGCTCCCACGAGGACAGCAAGGGAGTCTACGCAATAGTCGGCTTCGAACTTGACCATACCCTCAGCGAATCCGGAGGAGTGTCGAGAGGAATTTGCCACTACGACGCGGAAAAGCACCTGACCGACGTTGTCGAACACCTCAACATAGCAAAGGATGCCGACGGTGTCGTACGCGGTGACAATTCGGTGACCTCGGAACATGTGGCGCTCAACGGAAAGGACCTTTGCTCGATGAACATGTGGTGCTTCACCCCCGACTATTTCGCGAAGAGCGCCGCGATTTTCGAGGGCTTCCTCGAGGAGAACGGAATGGAGCTCAAGAAAGAATTCTACATCCCCTACGCCATCGACTGCATGATCAGAAGCGGAGAGGCGAGTTGCGACGTGCTTTCGACTCCATCCCACTGGTTCGGCGTCACCTACAAGGAGGACCGCCCGGCAGTGGTGGCCAAGTTCGCCGAGCTCGTCGACAAGGGCTTCTATCCCTCACCACTCTACGAATAGACCATGGCGGACACGGCTCAGGGCCGCAGGAAACGCGGCAACTTCAAATTCTTCGACAATTTCAACTGGTATGTGCCGGGAGTCGGGCAGATGTTCATACTTCTGCTGATGCTGCTCGTCGGCGCTGTTCTCGGCAACCTCGTCACCTTGGCGTTCACGCTTGCCGGAGGGCAGGAGGCTGCTTCGGACTATGCCATGCTGATAGCCTACCCGGTGATGTTCATCCCAGCCATGATGTATGCAGGCGCCAGAAGCAAGATAGCCTCCTGCAGCAGCGCGGGAGTAAAGCTCGACAGCGGCAACTACGGCAGGACCGGCGGTCTGATCTGCGGCCTGCTTGTAGTGGCGGCCACCCTGGCGTCCGGCTTCTGCCTCGACATCTCCACCGCGCTGCTGCCCGAAATGCCGGAGCAGCTGGAGGAGATGCTGAAGGGCATGACCACCGGGGTCATCTGGGCCAACTTCATCAGTGTGAGCATTTTCGCTCCGCTGTTCGAGGAATGGCTGTGCAGGGGCATGATTCTCAGAGGATTGCTGCACAACAGGGTGCGTCCCGTATGGGCCGTACTCATCTCCTCGGCATTCTTCGCGCTCATACACCTCAACCCCTGGCAGGCCGTGCCGGCTTTCGCGCTCGGCTGCCTCTTCGGCTATGTCTACTACAAAACCGGATCGCTGAAGCTGACCATGCTCATGCATTTCACCAACAACACCTTCTCGCTGATCCTGTCCAACATGGACTCGCTGAAGGACATGGACAGCTGGATGCAGGTGATGCCCGCCACTCTCTACTGGATTGTCTTCGCGGCGTGCATACTGCTTCTCGTACTGATCGTCAGGACGTTCGCAAGGATTCCCCTGCTGTCGCGCGAAGGCAACTGCGACAAGGTGGAGTCGCTGTTCGGATGACGGCGGGGACAAAACTCAGTCCCTGCCGACAAGCCGCCGAGCCGCCGCGACATCGTGCACGCGGAGGATATCCGCGCCGCCCAGCAGTGCGATTCGGTGATATTTCTCGGTGTCACCGTGCGTGAAACGCTTGTCGGCAATTCCAACCAGAACCGGACGTCCCAGCACTGAGAAATCCCGCAGATGCTCCAGAAGCTCCAGGTTCTGCTCCTCGGTCTTGGCGAAGCCGAATCCCGGATCGAGCACCCAGTCGCGTATGCCAAGCCGCTCCGCCGTCGAGGCGAAATCACGGAAATACCGCATCACCTCCGCCACCACCCCTTCGGGATAGTCGCAGAGTGAGTCCATGGTCTGCGGGCAGCCGCGCTTGTGCATCGCGACATATCCGAGCTTCAGCCCGGCGACTGTCGGCAGCATGGCGGGGTCGTCCTCTCCCGAGGAGATGTCGTTGACGATGAACGGTCCCGCCTCCTCGAAGACTCTGCGCACAATCTCCGCCCTCACCGTGTCCACGGAGAACACGACTCTCTTCAGGAACGGGAGGACAGGCCGCAGCCGTCTCCACTCCTCCTCCAGAGAGACCTCCGGAGCACCGGGCCGCGTGGAAACCGCGCCTATGTCGATGATGTCCGCCCCCGCTTCGAGCATTTTCCCGATACGCACACCGGCCTCGTCTGCCTTGCAGCGGCTCGGCGCCCAGAACGAATCGGGAGTCAGATTGAGTATGCCCATTATCTTGGTCATGGCGGCAAATTTACAAAACAACTTCTTATCTTTGCAATTATGCTTATCGTGTTGGAAGGGCTGGACGGCGCCGGAAAATCCACGCAGGTCCGGATGTTCAGGGAATATCTTGAGAGCATGTCCCCGAATGTCAGATACATACATTTTCCGCGCTACGACGCACCCGTCTACGGCGGACTGATCAGCAGGTTCCTGAGGGGAGACTTCGGGGCCAACGGCTGCGTGCACCCGCAGCTCGTGGCACTGCTGTTCGCCGAGGACAGGAGGACCGCCGCCGGAAGCATACGGGAGGCCCTGGATGCAGGAGGCACGGTGCTGCTGGACAGATATGTCTACTCAAACATAGCCTACCAGTGCGCGAAACTGCCGGACGCGCGGGAGGCGGAGGAGCTGCGGCGCTGGATAATCGACACTGAATACGGATCGTTCGGGCTGCCCAGGCCGGACCTCAACATCTTTCTGGACGTGCCCATAAGCTTCGTGCGGCAGAGTCTCGGGAAGCACAGGAACGGGACTGACAGGGATTATCTCCACGGGGGTCAGGACATTCACGAATCGGACATCGATTTCCAGATTCGGGTCAGGGACATGTACCGGCGTCAGGCTTCCGAGGACGGCAGCTTCATCCCGATAGACTGCGGGGACGCCGAAGGGAGGATGCTTCCTCCGGAAACGATATTTTCTAAAGTAAAGGAATGCTATGAGAATCATAAGAAGAATTAGCGCGGTCATCGTCGGCTTCACCTTCTTCATCGCCGGGTTGCTCAAGCTCATGGATCCCGTGGGTGCCGGACTCGTGGTGGACGAATATCTCAAGTTCCTGCATCTCGGCTTCCTGCGCTTCGCCTCGGATTTCCTCGGAGCGGCTGCGGCATTGTGCGAAACTGTCATAGGCATCGCCTTGATAACCGGAATATGGCGCAAGGTCACCGCTTTGATAACCCTCGGGGTGCTCGGAGCATTCACCCTGCTGACGGTGGCTCTCGTAATCTTCAATCCGCTTATGGACTGCGGATGTTTCGGTGAGGCGGTGCATCTGACTCATTTCCAGAGTCTGGTCAAGAATCTGGTGCTGCTGGGTCTCTGGTGTCTGGCCTATCTGCCGTTCAGCAGCATGGAGCCCACGCGCAGGATAAAATATGTAAGTTTCTCGGTCGCCACTGTCTCGGTGTGCCTCTTCCTCCTTTATTCCGTCTTCTCGATTCCGATGCTGGATTTCACGGACTACCGTCCCGGAACCGAGCTTTCGTCGCTTGAGAACGCCGACTGGACAAGCGGAGACGAGATAGTCCTGCTGACCTTCAGCGACGTGCAGGGCAATTACGCCGATTCGCTGGCGCTTCAGGGCAATGTGATGGCGGCTTCAGTCTATGACCCGGAAAAAATGACGGTTCAGAAGTGGCAGAAGATCTCGGCACTGATGGACAAGGCCGCCGAATCCGGATACACTCCGCTGGTGCTGACCGCCTCCACGCCGGAGCTGATCGCCGAAACGGTCAGCTCGCCCGAACTGTTGCCGTATATCTACTTCGCCGACCGTAAGACGCTGATGACGCTGAACCGGTCGAACGGAGGGGTAAGCTATTTCTCGGACGGGCAGATCGTGGCCAAGTGGTCGGTGAACAGATTGCCGGACGAGGAGACGCTGGAGCGGATGGCGGCCACCGATCCCATCGAATCACTTGTTTCCGAGAACCATGGCGCCAAGCTGAAATTCCAGGCTTTCCTGCTTTATGTCTGCGCGGTGATCCTGCTGCTGTAACCCGACAGGCATATTCGCCACGGCCAATCATTTATCGGCTCAATTCCACCAGAGACGGCGGCAGCTGCCGCGAAGCAGGCTTTTCCCCGACCATCGCCTGCTGAGTGGCAGCTGCCGCCGTCGATATAGGACTATTTAATGAAACCGACAATGGCGGCGACATCGTCACGAGCGAAACTCCGCTGCTCGCCGGAAGCCAGATTCTTGATGTTCACCGTCCCGGACTCGACCTCCGAAGTCCCGGTGATCGACAGGAAAGGAATCCCCCTGCGGTCGGCATACTCGAACTGCTTCTTCAGCTTCGCGACGTCGGGATAAATCTCCACGATCATGTCTTCGGCACGCAACGCGGCCGCAAGCGGGAGAATATACTCCACCTCAGCGGAGCCCATGTTGGCGAAGAGCAGAACGGGCACGTTCCCGAGCCCTGCGGGAAACAGATTCAGCCCCTTCATCACATCGTAGATGCGGTCGGCCCCGAAACTTATGCCCACGCCAGAAAGACCGGGAAGACCGAAAATCCCGGTAAGATTGTCATAGCGTCCGCCGCCGCCTATGCTTCCTATCTGCCAGTCGAGAGCCTTGACCTCGAAAATAGCCCCCGTATAATAACTGAGTCCGCGGGCGAGCGAAAGGTCAAGTTCGGTTTCCGTACGGATGCCGGCGGCGGAAATATAGCCGAAGAGCTCCTCCAGTTCGTCCAGACCTTTCATTCCTTCCTCCGAAGAGGCCATCAGCTTCCTCATCGCGGCAAGCTTGTCGCCGTTGGAGCCTTCGAGGGTCAGCACCGGCACGAGCTTCTCGACCGCAGCCTCCTCCAACCCCTTCGAGAGCAACTCCTCCTTCACGGCGTCGAGTCCTATCTTGTCGATCTTGTCGATGGCGACCGTGATGTCCGTGACCTTGTCCGGACAGCCGCTGATTTCCGCGAGGCCGGAAAGCACCTTGCGGTTGTTGATCTTGAGCGCCACCCGGATGCCGAGCCTTCGGTACACCTCGTCCACGATCTGCACTAGCTCCAGTTCGCAAAGCTGGCTGCGGCTGCCGACCATGTCCACGTCGCACTGATAGAACTCGCGGTAACGGCCTTTCTGCGGCCTGTCGGCACGCCATACCGGCTGTATCTGGAAACGCTTGAACGGCAGGGTGATCTCGTTCTGATGCTGGACCACATAGCGCGCGAACGGCACCGTGAGGTCGTAGCGCAGCCCCTTCTCGCACACCTGAGGGGTCAGCGGCCTGTCGAAGTCCACATCGGCGAAGGCGTCGCCCGAATTCAGTATGCGGTAGAGCAGCTTGTCGCCCTCGTCACCGTACTTACCGAGCAGGGTCGCGAGATTCTCCATCGCTGGAGTCTCGATCTGCGCATAGCCGTATTTGCGGAAGACCTGTTCGATGCAGTTGAAGATATAGTTCCTCTCCGCTGTCTCGGCATGTCCGAAGTCGCGGGTGCCCTTGGGTATGGAAGGTTTCTGTGCCATCTGATATTGAATTGTCCTGCAAATTTACTACTTTTGGTAAAATTTGCATTTCAAATGAAAGATTTCCTCAAGCTTACGGCCGCCGTCATCTGCGGCTTCATCATCGTGACCGTAATCATGTTCATGCTGGGCTTCGGCTTCCTCGGCGCAATGCTGGCGGCCGGAAGCTCCACACCGGTGCTTCCCAAATCGGGAGTCCTGAAGATTGACATGTCGGAGATGACCATCGGCGAGCAGAGCCGGGAGGCGGGAGCTCTGTCGGCTGTCGGCGCCGGAAATTCCACAGCCACCATAGGAATATGGGATGCCGTGAGCGCGATCAACACCGCCGCCACGGATCCGGCGGTCAAATACATCTACCTGAAAACCGACGGCTCCATGAGCGGCGTCTCGGCGCTGGAGGAGTTCCGCGCCGCCCTTGAGCGCTTCCGCAGCACGAGCGGGAAGGCTGTCGTGTCCTACATCGAAGCCCCGACCAGCGGCAGCTACTATCTGGCCTCCGTGGCCGACAAGGTCTACATGACGGCCCATGAAGGCGCAACCACGATGATCAACGGTGTCTCCAGCCAGATGATCTTCCTCGGCGACCTGTTCGACCGTCTGGGCATCAACATGCAGCTGATCCGCCACGGAAAATACAAGTCTGCCGGCGAGATGTACACCCGCTCGTCCGCCAGTCCAGAAAACAGAGAGCAGTATCAGAGGATGGTGGATTCAATCTGGGAGACCATGGCGGCTGACATTTCAGAGAGCCGGGAGATCAGTGTCGCAGAGCTCAATGAAGCCGTCGACGGGCTCAGGCTGGTGGCTCCTCAGGACTTCGCGGACTGCGGTCTCGTGGACGAGCTGCTCACCACTGAAGAGCTCAAGGAGCAGCTTGCCGTGCTCGCGGTCGAGGAGGACTTCGACGATGTCGAGATGATAGCCTTTCCCGACTATGTTGCCGCTCGGCAGCCCGTAGTCTCCAAGGCTTCAAAGGAAATAGCCGTGATATATGCGGAAGGAAGCATAGTCGACGGTTCCGACAAGTCCGACGTGGCCGGAGACCGTTTTGCGCAGATAATTGCCGATGTCAGAGCGGATTCCACCGTGAAAGCCGTAGTCCTCAGGGTCAACTCTCCCGGCGGCAGCGTGCTCGCTTCCGAAAAAATCAAGAACGAACTCGACCTGCTCAAGCAGACCAAGCCGCTGATCGCATCCTACGGCGACTATGCGGCTTCCGGCGGATACTGGATCTCGACCAACTGCGACCACATATTCTCCGACGCCACCACGCTCACCGGCTCCATCGGAGTCTTCGGCATCATCCCCGACTTCTCGAAGACGGCCAGGGACGTGCTTCACGTGAACATAGAGAGCGTCTCCTCCAACAGTCACGGCGATATGTACAGCGGAATGAGGGCGTTCGACCAGGCTGAATACAATTACATGCTTGCCTCTATAGAGTCAATCTACGACCGCTTCACCACCATCGTCTCCGACGCACGCTCACTTCCCAAGGACAGAGTGGATGCCATCGGCCAGGGCCGGGTGTGGACCGGATATGACGCCGCCGCGCTCAGGCTTGTCGACGAGATCGGCGGTCTTGAAAGCGCTGTGAACTATGCCGCATCAATAGCCGGCGACCCTGATCTCTCGAACTGGAAAGTCAGCGGCTATCCGAAGCCCATGAGCGCCATGGAGGAACTGCTCGCGCTGTTCGGAGCCGAGACTGCATCCGCAAGGCTCGGAGAGGCCGGTCTCCTCGAAGGAGCCGAGGCTGTCGCCGAAGAGCTTGGAGAAATGAGCC
>DVLC01000027.1 GCA_018715685.1 Candidatus Cryptobacteroides merdipullorum | reverse complement strand
CCGAGCACGTCGTTATGATGCCCCTGCATTATCAGGTTGTCGCAGAAGAAGACCAGCATGTCGATATCCCCTTCGGCGATCATGGCACCTATCTCAAAGTCCCCTCCGAGCGGACCGCTGAGCTTGCAGATGACCTCCGGAGCCTCGTCTCCGAGAATCTCCCTGAGGGCCTCACCTATAAGGCGTCCGGTGGTGCCTGTACAGAAAAGCCGGCATTCCTTGAGAACGCCGGCGTTGAACCTGACCCAGCTGACCAGTTCGGCCTTGCGTGAGTCGTGTGCTACCAGAGCGATGTTGCTGATCATATTCGGAATTTTTCCGAAAGATAGTCAAAATCGCGACTTAAGCAACTATTTCACTTCGATAAGTCTGTGAGCCTCCTGCTGTTTTCTGACGAACTTGGGGATATAGACAGTCAGCACACCGTTCTCCACCTTCGCCTCGATATGCTCGCGGTCGGCGTCTTCAGGCAGAGTCATGATCTGCTGATACTGGGAATATGAGAACTCCCTGCGCAGATAATGGCCGTGCATCTTCTCCCCGTTCTCCTCCTGTTTCTTCTCCATGTTGATGGAAAGATTTCCGTCGGCGTCGAGGCTGACCTTGAAGTCTTCCTTGGTGAGTCCCGGAGCAGCAAGCTGGATCTCGTACTTGTCGTCATGTTCTAATACATTGATGGCCGGTGCAGTAGCATTTGTCCTGCTCATCCAGTTGGTGTCAAAGAAATCATTGAAAATGTCAGGAAGCCAAGTTTCTGAATTTCTTCTTGCGATAGCCATAATTCAAATCTCCTATTTTTATTTGTTTCACTTTCTTTTATCGTCCCCTGCGGGACGCCATAAGAAATATCAACTTGCATACCAATTGGAATTATTCTAAATTAGTGGACAATTTGGCAAAAAGAAAGACTATCTGTCAGCATTCCGTGACAGATAGTCCCTGTTCTCGCCGGAGGCCGCCCCGAACGGCCGGATTCAATGGTATTCCGTGACTCCGTTCTCCTTCATGGTCGCCAGGAGGGTGTCGTAGCTTCCGAAACGAGCGGTTCCGGGAAGATACACACTCAGCTTGAATCCAACCTTCACGGCCAGCGCCGCGACATTGATCAACGTCTCCCTGACGCAGTATTCGGCAGCTATGCCGCAGACAGTCACCTCGTCTCCGGGCAGGAACAAGTCCTGCGACTCCGCATCGACCCCGCTGAACGCCCCGTACTCCTCCTTTTCGGGACGGAAGCCCTTGAGCACGAAACGCAGTTTACTCTCGTCAAGCCCGTCAAGGACGCTGTCCGGCAGAGAAGCCCCGGCAGTGTGATGCACGCAGTGCGGAGGCCACGGGCCGCCCTGCTCCCTAAAGGAACAATGGTTCAGAGGATGCCAGTCGAGAGTGAAATACACGAACTCGAACCCGGGCATGATCTTCTTTATTTCCGGGATGACCGCGGCCGCTCCAGGTACGGCAAGAGAGCCGTCGATGAAATCTTTCTGAAGATCCACCGCTATCAGAATTTTTCTGCCAGCCATAATCGTTATTTTTTAATTAGAGTGAAACAGTCTATGATCGGAACCTCACCGCGCGGATTGCCCATGGTCACGACATTGGAGCCCGCATTCAGCTTCGCCACCACCTTGCAGGAGCCGGAATCTCCGACAGGCGGCCCGACGGTCACCGGATACATCTCCCCGTTCACTCCTACTTCAAAGTCCATATTGGAGCCGCAACTGTAGTCGATACCTATAATATATTCGCCGGCATCCGGCACATATACCTCATCCCACACGAGACAGTTGCCCTCGGAGCCGCCAAGCCCTGCAACGGCAGCACCGGCGGAAGCCTCGTCAAGCTCAATCACCCTTGCACATTCGTTCGTACCTATAGTCGTGAAATCAGGTATATACGCCCATTCCGCCTCATAGCGGACCGCAGGCGTGCGCTTTCCGCCCAGTCTGTACACCTTTATGCCATGCGCCGGGACCTCCGCCTCAAGGACATCTTCAGCGTTTCCCGCATCTTCGCGGAGACATAGATCCCTGAACGTCACGTGTCCGGAATATTCCAGCAATTCGAGAGGGACCTTGAAATCCACAGGCGAATCGGTCGGATTGTAGAGAGCCACAGCCCTGTTCTCCCCTCTCTTGCGGAGCAGATCCTTGACAAGCACATAGGCGCCGCCGTCACGCTGCACCACACGCGCCTGAAGCCCAAGAGGATCCTGGTTCAAAGCTATGAGTTCCGGGTTTGTGATGAGTTCCAGCGTGCTGTCCGGAATTCCGCGCAGATCGCAGCCGAGAAGCAGAGGCGAGCTCATCATGCACCACATGGCGAAATGCGTCTGCTCCTCCTGCGCCGTCAGACCGTAGGAGTCCCGCCAATAGGGCGGACGGTTGCCGTCATATCCCACGACAAGCATGTCCATGTCATTGTATCTGCCGTCACGCGCATACGCCGAGAGATACAGATTCTTCGAAACTATGTTCCTAATTGAAGCCCAGTACGGACGTATGTCCTCACTGATGCGCCAGGAATCACCCGCTGAAGAAACCCAGGTTCCGGGATAGGCCCAGCGACAAATATTTATCTCCACCGGTCTATGGGCCACGCTGTCGACAACCTCTCTGATACGCTCGTAGCGGGTCCGCTCGTCGAGGCCGAGACGCTGTCCGCCACAATAGTCTATCTTGATGAAATCGTAGCCCCACTCGTTGAAATAAAGTTCGGCGTCCTGGACATCATGACCGTACAGACCGGCTCCGACTCCGTTCGCATCGTCATTGTAGACGGATCCGCAGGTATTGTTCCCGGCATCCGAATATATGCCCGCCTTCATCCCGAGAGAATGGATATGGTCAGCCACCGCCTTCATGCCCCCGGGGAACCTGTCCGGATGGCAATTCATCCTGCCGTCGGATCCGCGGAAGCCGAAGAAGCCGTCATCGACGTTCACGTGGTCGTATCCGGCATCGTACAGCCCCGTGGACACGAGCAGGTCGGCCTGCTCCATGATCGTGGAATCAGATATGTCTATCATGAAGGCATTCCATGAACTCCAGCCCATGACCGGCGGTTTCACGGCTTCAGCCTCATATTTATCCACACCGTCCGAGCAGGAGACGGCCACAGACAGAGCTGCGGCAAAACAGAAAAAAAGTCGGTTCATATTCAGTTGTCTTTATCACCACGACATGACGGACAAGTCCCCTTGACCATGAAATTCACGGAATCCATGCTGAATCCTTCCGGAAGATGCACGTCGGGGATGTGCATGTCCTTAAAGCAGTATGTCCTATGGCAGCTCTCGCAATAGAAATGGACATGCATGTCTTCTATCGTACATTCATTCTCTCCTGAGCACACTTCGTATTTCGCCATGCCGCTGCCGTCCTCGATTTCATGGACTATGTGGTGCGCAGCGAAAAGTGTCAGGACACGGAAGATGCTTGAGCGGTCCACGGAATCAAGCATGGTCTCTATCTCCGACAATGAAAGAGGACGCTCCGACAAGAGCATTGACCGGAGCACGAGTATTCTGTTCGGCGTGGCCTTCACGCCTTTTCTGTCCAATATGCCGCAGGCTTTATCCATATATCTTCCAGCCTTAAAAGTACGAATTTTTCCAATAATTCCATAATCCACGGCAGGGCGGGAAAGGCTGTTGCAACATATTCAATTATTTTGCATCTACATTGTTGGAACTTTTAAAACACATGATAATGAGAAAAATAATTCTTGCGCTCACCGTCGCCGCAATAGCAGCCGGCAGCGCCATGGCACAAATTTCCGTCGGAGCCGGATATCTCCGTCAGACCACGACGACCACAGTAGGCGAAACAAGCGGCACAGGCGCCACGGACGGCTTCTACGCCGGTGCAGATTTCTCCTGCCACCTGATAGCAGGACTTTCAGTGGATCCGGGAATCTACTACGGATACCAGGTCGGCAAGGAGGACATCTACAATGTCGGTATCGCGACGACCACGACGCAGAGCCATTACCTTTTCATCCCTGTCGATTTCAAGTATAGTTTCCACGTGGCCGACTTCCTTGACGTCTTCGCTTTCGCCGGTCCGAGGTTCAATGTAGGTGTCGCCTCCACCACTACTTGGAATGTTCTGGACGTATCCTACGAAAAGAACCACTACGATGAAGACGGAGATCTCCAGAGATTCGACCTGGCCCTCGGAGCCGGAGTCGGCATAGACCTTTTCCAGATGGTACGGATCAAATTCGGCTATGACTGGGGGCTTCTCGACCTCAACAAGACTGACAGCATTCAGCTGCGCAACTCCGGCTGGCACATAGGAGCGGCGTTCCTGTTCTGAAAGCAGAACCTGATATGAAATATAGGCGGAGGATATCCTGAAATGGTATCCTCCGCCTTGCTTTCAATCAATGAAGTCGAAACGTTCATCCCGGTAGATATATCCGAGAAAGTCCGAAATTATGCTTATCCGGCTTATGTACCGGCTGCCGGTGATCTCCACATCATCGGTAGTGACTCCCACACTGGTTCCGTCCTTGTGGAAGCGCAGACTTGTCAGCCATGTGGTGACCTGCTGAGCCGAAACCGCGTCCGCGAGTTCCTCCGTCCACTTGTCAGCACTTGACCTGAAGAACTTTACGTCGAAATCACACGGAGGTATATTGTATGTCTTTGTCCTGTTCATGTGATATGTTCCGCCCAGAAGATATGACGGACCTGTCACGACAAGGTGGAAGTTCCACTCGTTCGAACCGGCCGCCTCGAGCATCTTGTAGAGAGCGGCCTCGTCGACAGTCTCCCCATACCGCTTCAGATATTCGGCATTCTTCGCTCCCGTCAGGATGATGGTAGCATACCGCTTGGGGCTGAAAACGGTGAACTGCTCGACCTCCAGATTATAGCTGACGCTGAAGTCCGCTCCATATTCGATGCGCCTGCCGTCCCATCTGTTGGTCACGCCGAAACAGAGCCTGTGCTGTCCGTAGGGCACAAGCAGCCCTCCCGGCACGAATTCCCCGTCAGACGATTCCTTCACCTGCTCCGACTCGTCGAAGGTCATGGAGATCAGTCCGTCGGCATAGTCGAATGCGAACGACGGCCCGTATGTAACGCCGTCTCCGGCCTTGAACGTGACGGACGGACCTTCCTCCGACAGATCCACCTGCTTCGGATCGCCGCCGGCATAGACGCACTGCGCTTCAAAGCGGATGACACTCTTCATGCCGCTCTGGTTGTAAAAGTCCTTGCCCCGGGCATGTCTGACAGTTCCCACACCTTCCGGAAGCGACAGGAAGCAGGCTATGTCTTCAGACACATCATAGAGTCCGGTATACGGATTTCCCGACACGGTCAGAGTTCCGAGAGACTGCACTCCCTGGAATTCATCCTCTATCTTTCTTCCGTCCAGCGTGGTGCTGACAAGACAGAGAGACTTCATGTCATCCGCGATCCTCACGCATTCCTGCCATTCGGACGCATCCCAGCCCAGCTGCGGTTCAAGCAGAAGTTCATAAAGTTCCCGGTCGAAGTCCGATCTGTCCAACGGTTCCCCGCCTTCCGCCGTGTAAAAGCCTATGTCCAGCCCTGCCTCCTTTCCGTCCACCGGAATCAGAATTCCGTCCGGAGAGCCGGCCGGACACTCGAACCACGGTTTCGAAATTCTTACGGGAATTTCAATCAGGCCGTCGTTGTGGATGTCTTCGCTGCATATGCATACTTTTCCTTCAGCCGCTGCGAATCCAGGAGAATCGAGACTGTTGGGATAGAAGGCATACATCTCCAGCCTGTCCGTCACCGGCAGACGCTGCCCTTCATAGGCTCCATAGTCCTGATAAGGGAGAAGCGGCTCTCCGGCGCCGTCAAGAGCGCAGGCAGGGAAAGGAGCCGAAGAGTCGGGTTTCGTCTTCCATTGACGGTTGAAGCCATGTTTCCCTCCGCCGCCGGCAGAGACATCATCCTGAAGCGCAGCATAATATATCATGCTTCCGGCAAAGCCCTTGAAAGCGAGGGACCTCTTCTGTCCGAGAAAGAACTCTTCATTCAGGGCTGGCCCCTGATCAACCGTGACCGCGATGTCCTCGGCCGTGACGATGGTAGCCTCAGTCTCGATTCCGCCCGGAAACAGTCTGAACTTCAAAGGCACTTTCCTGCCCGGAACGAAGAGCCGTGTGTCCGTCACTCTGAAGACGAAAACCCCATTGTCGCATGTCACTTCTATGCCAAGCTCCGACAGTTCCAGCCTCCTCGGCTCATGTTCCGGACTGTGTCCGGCCGCCCAGCAGTCGCCGGTCCAGGCAAGCTCCGTAAGTGTTTCCGGCTCATAGTCTCCGGCCACATGGACAGCTGAAGAGAATTTGTCCGGACTTCCTTCCCCGGTATCTATATTGAGCCTGAAGGTCCCGGGTCTGTTCTTCCTCACATATATCTCCTTGCCTTCAGGAAGCCTTCCGGCAAGCTCGCCGGAAAGATAGAAGCGCCTTGAATCCTCGAGTCCCTCGCTGTCAAGCTTCCAGTCCGGCTCGAAGACTGACCCGGGATTGAAACCCAGCGTCACATGAATCTCGCTGTTTCTTTCTATGTCAAAATCCGACACCGCATTCCGCCCCAGAAAGAATCTGTATACCACCGGACCTTCAAGCCCGACATCGGAGCCTGATACGAGACCCTCAAATTCCAGATATGTCAGCAGACGGCTTATCCCGCTGTTCCCGCAAGCCGCCTCCACTCCGTCCATGTCCTTGTCCGCAGGATCCGTATTGCCGGGCATGAGCTCCCCCTGCCGGTTCTCCGGAACATAGAACACATACTCCCTGCGAAGAGCGTTCTCCATCGACGCATCGCAGTCTCCGACCTCCATTATGTCCTCTTCGCAAGACGCCCTCGACCCGCCCGGCGAAAACGGGCGCAGAAGGCAATTCGACTGACGCACACATACACTTCCGTTGACGAACGCTTCGAGATCAGTGCCGGCTATGCCACTATGGTCGACCGTCAGCACCACCTTCGAGAACAGTCGTTCCATCCTGATGTCCACCGGCGATCCTGAGCGGGGGATGAAATTCTTGAGACTCCAGCACAGAGGGATTCCCCAGCGTGAGACCTCCGAGAAATCCTCCCGCCTCAATCCTCCGCCCTCGTCACCTCCGTCCAGTCTGTAACTGAAAGACTCTATTTCCGAAAGAGACGGCGGCAGGGAGGGCAGTTCAGAGGCTCCGTCTTCACCCAGCAGTCTCAGGTTTCCGACAAGATACAAATCGTATGTCACCCCTGCCCTGAGGGATATTGAGAGGCTCCCGCCGAGCTTTTCCGCCGGAATCTCGGACTCAAGTTCAAGAAATCCGGTGGATTTGTCGTAAGCCGCGAGCACCGCTCCGGTAAACAGGCTCTCGACACCGCTTCCCAGGCTGCTCCTGCTTTCAGGCAGCCCGTCCTGGAGCAGATTGAATTGCACGGTCACGGTTTCCTCAGCTGCGGGGCCGGTACCGGCTTCGGGGAAAACAGTCCCTTTGACGCATCCGACTGCCGAGGCCAGCATGAGCGATGCCGTCAGAACTCCAAACTTTATATTCATGATATCCACTTCAAATTTCAATGTCTTCGAAACTGTCATCGTCGTCCCAATCCTCAACGGAGAGCGAGACAGACGCTCCTGCAAAATCCACCACCGCACTTGCATCCGACAGGCTTTTATCGGCCCAGTCATAGCCGGACTCGCGGAATTCCCGCCCGAGATCGACAATGCTGCCCGCCATAGTCTCCCCCTCCGGCGACACCCAGCCGGAGATTTCAAGAAAGATGTTCCCGTCCGACTGACGCGGGATCCTGACCGAGAAGATTCCGTCCGCACTTTTTCTCGCCGTCGCGCAATATTCTACGGCAAGCGGAGCTCCGCTATATATGTCCATAGCGCCGTACGAGGCGTGCAGCTTCAGCTCGCAACCATACCCTCCTCCTCCGGAAAGTCCGGCGAGAACTATTGTCAGGTTGCAATATTGCTTATACGGAACCGCCCGTACATGTTCCTCGTCACCCGCGCAGTCAAGCGTACCGCAGAACATCCATATCGGATCAGCCTCGAGCCCGTATGGGACAGTCAGGGTGTTCCCGCCGACAACGGAACGATTCCTTCCCGCCAGCACCGAAAGCCTGGTCCGCCTTCGGGGGAAAGCCTTCTCATAAACGCCTCCGGCATATTCCGCAAGCTTCATGTCCTCTCTGAACGAATCCGTTCCCTGAGAGAAGGCCGCCAGAGCCTCTGTAAAGCCGGCTCTGATGAAGTCATCCACCGACAGACAGACATAGCAGGGACATCCGCTCCTGTCCTCCTTGACTGAACATGAACAGAGTATTGCGGACAATGCCAGCGCCGCGGCGACTGACATTGTCCTGATACTTTGGACACTCATATTGTCTCCGTATATTCCGCGCCCGTCTCCCAGTCGAGAACTTCGATGGTTCCGGAAAGGGTGTCGAAAGTCACGGGGACATTGGGGTTGTCCGAGCCGGGACGGCTGACCGTTATCTCCACGGTATACAGTCTGTTGCTCTCCAGGCCGGAAGCGCCGTTGTGAAGGATGACCGGATAGTAGCACTCAAGCCATTCCCCTCCGACCTTGTATTCCGCCTCCACGACCAGGGATGTCGCTCTCGGAGACCATTCTGATACGGTGGACGGGGCCCAGCCGTTGGGATAGGAGTAGAACCTGTGTTCGGTATTGTCAGAAGCTCCGTACGCCAAAGTCACAGGTTCCGACTTGTCGAGTATCAGAAGCGATTTGCCGCTGTCGCTCTCCTTTCCCATTCTCGCATACCAGTCAGCCGCGTCCGCATATCTTTCAGTCAGGCCGTAATTGACCTTCGCGGGTACGTTTATCAGATATACATCCTTTACCCTGAAATTCTCGGACTGCTCCTGGGATTCGATTCTGTTTGTCACACTCTTCAGAACTACGGCGGCACAAGCCCTCCTGACTTCAAGCGTCACGGAAGCCGCACCGGCATTCAAAGTCGCCGTCTTGCTCCCGGTCATGAACAGTCCGGATTCCGTATTCTCCGACAGCATGCTGGTCAGCGCCAGAAGATCCGCCCTGTCCGCCACACTGCCGTCGGCCGTATGGTCGGCAGCCGCGTTCACGACAGCCCACACTTCCCTCTCGCCCGCAGTACAGCCGAGCTCTATCCCGGCATAGGCGGCCGACGAGGCGTCATAGTTCAAGGGCGAGTCGAAACCTGCCGAAACCGAGGCGTCCAGCACACCTCCCTGGTCCTTTCTGAACACGAACACCTGGACATTCTGAATCGTGGACTCATTGGCCGGATCCTGACCGACAAGCTTGGTGGGTACGCCCGTTCCGGCAAAACTGACTGAGAGCGTGCAAGTTTCACCTTCTCCGACGATTGATGCGGGATCAGTGTCAATCTTCTCGCAGCCGAATGCAGAAGCGAGTACGGCCGCGGCAAAAAACATGTTGAATTTTTTCATAATCTTGAAGTTTTGGATTAATGTTCCATATCTGTTTCATATCTTTCTATCAGTCCGGCGATCTCCGGGTCGAGTCTGGCCCGGTGCCGGAACGACGGCCGTCCGGCACATGCCGCCGCCAGATATCCGGCCGCCTTCTTCTCATGTCCGAGACGGGCATGAACTATCGCCAGCAGATAATTCACTCCGGCAGTGGGAGGGCAGTCCCCGAGCAGGTCGAGCGCGTAGCGGTCACGGCCAAGAGCCACGAGGGCGACGGCGGTATTGTAGTCCCGGAAAGGGAGCAGCGCCTCAAGCGCCGCCTTGTAGTCACGGTCTTCGAGCAGCCGTATGCCCCTCATGTAGGAAGCCGTGTCCCGGACCATGTCCTTCCATCGGCTGTCGCACAATGTGCTTATTGAGCTGACATAGAAAGTCATGGTATCGGCGGGAGGCATGGTGTACAGAACGCTTTCATGGCCGTATATCTCGCCGGAAAGCGAGACCTGCACCTTCCGCAGGCCCGGCAGCGCCGGAATGACCTGCACATAGTCGTAGACGAAATCCCCCGTCCCTTCACGAAGGACCGTATCGAGGCGCACTCCTTCGGTTCCTGCCGGACTTCCGACATAGCGCTTGAACCTCGAGGGCCTTTCGGCAAGCAGTCTTTCATTTCTGCGCATCACAGACCTTCTGAGATAATGTCCGGCAGACTCGGAGGAGGATACTCCGAACGCACTCTCGAACTCGCTTTCCGACACGAGACTCGAATCGTTCCGGAAAGCATACAGTTCCGGAAGGTTCCTCGCCACGAAAATCTCAAGGCTGCGCAGGTCGTAAAACTCCAGGCTGTCAGTGACTATCCGTGACAGAAAGCGGCGGTACCTCTCGTATCCGCGCTGCTGGCTCTGCCGATAGCCCTCTCCGGTGATGACGATATCATCCATAGGATACCGTCCTCCCAGAAACGACATTTCAGGATGAAGCCTCAACTGCCACCCGGGGTCTCTGACGGACTCGGGAACCGTCACCCTGAACTCCAGCCTCACTACTCCTTCACGCTCGGCGACATTCCTGAACCGGGCCCTGACCACCGCGGCGTCAAGACGGTCCACGGCCACCATCTCTCCAGTCTCATCGTCCCTCTCGGCACGCATCAGGACTGACTCCTCATCCGAATGCCGGCCCACGGCCTCAACATATCCGGTAAGAGAGGACGGTCCCGCCTCTTCGTCCGGCAAATCTTCCGGCAGACTCAGCTCCGCCACAGCTCCAACCGCCTCGATCCCCGCAATGCGGGCTGAAGTCGAGCATGCCGGAAGAAGAACCAGACAAACAGCAAAAGAAGCCAGGGCAAGGGCCACAGGAGTCAGGCTTGCGCCGGCCCTGTCCCCGGCTTCCGTCCCTTGCCGGCTACACTTCATACTGCAGCGGCTCGGAGTCGTCCATGATCGTTATCTTGTTGGCCACGATGTCCGAGGACACGCGCTCCACCCCGTCGGCACCGGTATATTTCTGATAGCGCAGACGGCCGATGACATGGATCTTGGCCCCTCGGCTTATCTTTTCGAGCCCCTGGATGTTCTTTCCCTCCCAGGCCACGACATTGTGCCAGCTCGTCTCTATCACCGGAGATCCGTCCTTGTCCTTGTAGGCATGGTTCGTGGCGACTGTCATGCGCGCCATCACATTGTCGGAAAAGGTCTGTAGCCTGACGCTTCCGACCATTCCGCGAATTTCGATTCTGTTCAACTGTTCCATAAAGTTCCAATAGTTCAAGTTAACATTCCACGAGGCCGCGCGGTCCTCGTCTGCGGCAAAGGAAAGCACAAAAAACGACAACAGGAAGCCTCAGACGCAGGTTTTGAAGAAAACGTATGTCTTTTGAAGTTTTTTATCAAAATACATAAGAAACGCAAAAGGTACCGCAGGGAAAGAAACGGAAAAAACCGCGAAATGTTTTTTACTATTCCTTGGAATTGATCCTGAAGCTTGCAATATTTGAGGAAACGCCTGAACGATGAACTATAAGATAAAGACCAACGAAGACGACTGCTGCCTGGAATGCGGATGCGCTCTCACAGGGAGGAAAAACAAGAAATTCTGCAGCCTTGGATGCAAGAACGCATACAACAACCGCAGAATAAGCAATATACGCAAGTACAAATCCGACATCATGTCAAGACTTGCGAAAAACTACGAGCTGCTTGAAAGCCTGCTGGCCGAGAAAATCACAAGCATCCCGCTGGAAGAGCTGAAATCACTCGGCTTCGACGACAGCTGCATGACAGGACACAGCAACGGACAGCGGAAGCACGAGGAATGCAGCTGCTTCGATCTGGTGTACTACAGGAGCGGAAGCAAGATCTTCGGCCTCCGACGGCTTGACGTCGGTGGCGGCGGAAAGGATGGGAGGAAAATCTGAAGATCAGTATATCTTCACTTCTCCCATCTCGACGCCGAAGCAGCCGTCAGTCACGACAGGCACTTTCCGTCCGTCAAGATCCCTGACATAGATCATTTCGTCGACGAAAGTATGCGAATGGCCGCCTATCACCAGATCGAGATTCCTGGTCTGAGGAACAAGCTTCCGGTCCTCCTCATAGCCGATATGTGACAACAGTATCACAAGGTCGCACTTTTCCGTATCGCGCAGATACTCGGCCCACCTGTTCGTGACCTCCACATCGTCCAGCTGAGGGATTCTCGAAGAAATGGTCGCGCTTACATTCGAGGAGAGATCGGCTTCGAGCCCGATGATTCCTATTCTGAAACCTCCTCTTTCA
>DVLC01000026.1 GCA_018715685.1 Candidatus Cryptobacteroides merdipullorum | reverse complement strand
AGAAGTCACGCGAGCAGTTCGAGCTTGATTCCTACCGCAGGCTGCTCGACATCGAGGATTCCAACGCCAAGACCGTTGACGCCCTGATGAAGCTTGAGCTCCCTTCCGGAGTAGAGGTGGAAATCAAAGTGTGATACCGGGCGGTATCTAGACCGCCCTTTTCAGGTCCCATAGCTCAGTTGGTTAGAGCACCTGACTCATAATCAGGGAGTCGTAGGTTCAAGCCCTACTGGGACCACTCTCATAAGGAAGCACCTGCATCGCGATGCTGGTGCTTCAGTTATAGGATATATAAGGTTTTTGGTAGTTATGAGACAAATCTTATCTGCTATTCTGTTGTTTTTCCTCGCAGTTCTGCCTCTTCAGGCAATGACGGATGGCGCTTCTTTGTATGAGAGGGGGTACAGGGGAAATGTCGGGTTGAATTTCAATCCCAGCGTTTCCAAAGGTCATGGCTATGCCGTCGGAGTGGAGAGCGTTCACGGCTACAGTTTCGGCAACGGTGCTTTTCTCGGCGGAGGCATAGGCCTGATGGTAACTTCAAACGAGGCAGTGGCAGCTCCGATTTTCCTTGAGGCCAAATATGCTTTCCTTGACAGCGCCTTGACTCCTTTTGTCTCCATGAGGGGCGGATTCCGCTATATGGAGAATTACAATAGCGCGGTTTATATCAGCCCGGCTGTTGGTGTAGATATTGGCGATTTCTCTGTAAGCTTTGCCTATCAGGCTCTTTCCGGAGCGGTTTATTTCGAGAATCTGCTGAATTTTACGGTCAGCTGGAATTTCTAGTCTCCCGCGTAGCCCAGCGTTGCAATTGAGATACGGGTCGAGGGTCCGAAGATAGCGCGCAGGGCCTTGTGACATTCCCCAAGGGTGGCTCCGGAGGTGAATACGTCGTCCACCAGCAGAATATGACTTATGCCGTCTCCCGTTGCGAGGGAGGCGGCTTTTTTCGTGGCTCTGAAGGCTCCGGCCACATTGGCGGACTTCTCCTCGCCGCCGAGTCTGGTCTGGGTCAGCGTGCGTCGGCACCTGCGCAGCAAGTCTGTGCGGCAGGGTGCGGAAAGAGCTGAGGAGAGCTCTCGCGCGATTACCTCGGCCTGGTTGTAGCCACGGCTCCAGAGACGCGTCCAGTGCAGCGGGACGGGCACTACGAGGTCCACACCGGCAAACAGTTCCGAGGAGACCAGACTGCTCCCCAGCAGGCGCGCGAAGAACTTTCCCGCCCCGAAGTCCCGGTGGTATTTCAGCGACTGGGTTATCCGTGAATAACCGGAGTCCGCGGAGTAATAGAAAAGAGCCGCAGCGAAGGCATACGGCTCATATCTGTCTCCGGCGATCCGGGCGTTGAACTTGTCGGCCATGGGGTTGCGGCCGAGCTTGGCGAAGTGCGTCTCGGGGAGATCCGCAAGGCAGTTCAGGCAGATATGCCTTTCCTGCGGCAGCAGAGTCCTTTCGCACACCACGCAGACTCTCGGCAGGACGAGGTCTACGATAGCCGAGAGTGAAGTTTTCAAGTCAAGTCCGGTCAGCCGCGGATCCATCTAGCAGTTCATCGCACCGCAGCAGTTGATGACCTGTCCGCTGACATATGAGGAGAGGTCGCTGGCGAGGAAGAGGGCCACCTTGGCGACCTCCTCGGGGGTGCCGCCGCGACGAAGGGGAATGGTCTTGGCCCAGGCTTCGCGCACTGACTCGGGAAGGGCGTTGGTCATGTCGGAAACGATAAATCCGGGAGCGATGCAGTTCGCGCGGATTCCGCGGGGGCCCATCTCCTTGGCGATGGACTTGGCGAGTCCTATCAGACCGGCCTTGGAAGCCGAGTAGTTGCACTGTCCGGCGTTTCCGCTCACTCCTACTACGGACGACATGTTGATTATGCTGCCGCCCCTCTGTTTCGCCATAATGGGCGTCACCGCGTGTATGAAGTTGTATGCGGACTTGAGGTTCACGTTGATGACTGCATCCCACTGGGCCTCGTCCATGCGCAGCATGAGACCGTCCCTGGTTATTCCGGCATTGTTCACGAGTACGTCGATGCGGCCGAAATCGGCGAGCACCTTCTCCACGGTCGCGTGTACGTCAGCGAAATCCGCTGCGTTTGAGGTGTAGGCGATGACTTTGACTCCGAGGGCGGCGATTTCGGCCGTGGTCTCGTCGTTGATTTTTACGTCGGTGTAGGCGATGTCCGCTCCTTCAGAAGCGAACTTGAGGGCAATGGCCTTGCCTATGCCTCTGGATGCGCCCGTGATCAGGGCGACTTTTCCTTCAAGTAATTTCATTTGATTCAGTCTTTAGACATTGCTTCTTCAACCTCGTCGGGCGCGATGGGCAGACGTTTCGGACCGAGGCGTCGGGCGCCGTCGGCAGTCACGAGGACATCGTCTTCAAGGCGTATTCCTCCGAAGTCGAAGTAGGGTTCAAGTTTTGAGTAGTTCACGCATCCTCCGTCGGTCCCGTCACGCTTCCAGAGCCTGATGAGGTCGGGGATGAAATATATTCCGGGTTCGTCCGTAATCACGTTTCCGGGCACGAGCCTGCGCGCCATCCTGAGGCTTCCGAGTCCGAGTTGCGCGGAACGGCTCTGGTCGGGGTCATAGCCCACGAGATCCTCTCCGAGGTCTTCCATGTCGTGCACGTCCAGGCCCATGTTATGACCGAGACCGTGGGGCATGAACAGTCCGGCGATTCCGCGGGCGGCCAGTTCGGCGGGGTCTCCGCTCACGAGCCCGAGCTGCCCGAGGTTGTCGAGAATATGTTCCGCGACCGCGAGATGCACGTCACGGTAGGCTACGCCCGGCCTTGTCATTCCGAAGGCGAGCTCGTTGCATTCATAGACGGTCTGGTATATGTCGCGCTGCATGCCGCTGAAACGGCCTGAAGTCGGATAGGTGCGGGTGAAGTCTGAGGCGTAGTGCATGTTGTTCTCTGCTCCGGCGTCGATGACCATGAGCTTGCCAGGCACCACGGTGCAGTCATGGCTGTGGCAGTGGAAGATCTCGCCGTGCTGGGTGAGAATCGTGGCGAAGCTCACGCCCCAGCCCTTCGACAGGGTCACGCCTTCCATCAGTCCCACGATTTCCTGCTCCACTATGCCAGGGCGGATGTTCCTGCGGGCGGTCGCGTGCATCTCGTATCCTATCGCGCAGGCGTTGTCAATGAGTTCGATTTCCCTGTCCTCCTTGACGAGGCGCATAGCGATAACCGCTTCGACGAGAGACCTTGACGCCTTGGAGCAGCCTTTTTTGCCGGCGCTGGTGACTTCGGAGGGGTCAAGTCCCAGAAGCGAGGCCATGAGCATCGCATTGTAGTAGCGGGATGTGGGCAGGAAGTGTACCTTGCGGCCTCTGACGGCTTCGCGCAGCGCGGAATATGGAGCTGTCCTGCTGACGCCTGCCGCCTCCGCTTGCGACTGGACCGAGGGCATGGGCCCCGTCCAGATGATGTCGTCGATGCTGAAGTCGTCGGCATAGATTGTCTCCTCTCCGCTTTCAAGGTCTATCGTGGCCGCGAAGCGCGGTTCGTCGATTCCGAAGAAATAAAGCCAGTTGCTGTCCTGCCTCCATTTGTAGCAGTTGTCCTTGTACTGTGCGGGCGCCTCCACGTTGCCGAGGAAGAGCGCGACGCCCTTTTCTCCCGCGAGCCTCTCCATGAGGGCCTTGCGGCGGGCGATATATACTTCCTTTCCGAACATATCGTGCAAAAGTACGAAAATTCCGCAATTAGTGTTGCGCAACACAGCGCATACCTTGCTATATTTGTGGAAATTTCATCAGGTATGCAGGATATGCTCGGAAAGACGGCGGAAGCTGTCAGTGAAGCCTCGAAACTCATGACCGCGGGAGGCTTCGAGATAATGGAAAAGGACGGAGTGGAGAATCTCGTGACTTCTTCCGATTTCGCGGTGCAGCATTTTCTGACGGAAAGATTGGCGGAGATACTTCCCGGAAGCGGCTTCCTCTGCGAGGAGGAGGATTTTCGCGACATTTCTGAAGAATATGTCTGGATAATCGACCCTATCGACGGCACCGCCAACTATTCCAGGGGCATTGAGGACTGCTGCATCTCCGTGGCTCTTGCGAGGAACGGAGTCCTTCAGGCGGGCGTGGTCTACAGTCCCGGCCGCAGGGAGTTGTACGCGGCGGCCAAAGGCTGCGGAGCCTTTCTCAACGGCCGTCCGATACATGTGTCCGCTCGCCCCTTCGAAAGCGGACTGCTTTGCACCGCGATGAGCACTTACCGCAAGGACTACGCGAAAAGCTGCTCGGACATAATCTATGATATCTACATGCGCAGCAACGATGTGCGCCGCTTCGGTTCGGCTGCGGTGGAACTCTGCATGATGGCGAAGGGGACGATAGAACTGTATTTCGAGATGCGGCTCCAGCCTTGGGATTATGCCGCCGCGTCCCTGATTCTGACCGAAGCCGGAGGCTGCGTCGCCGATTTCGACGGGAACTTCCCTTCATTGACAAAGCCTTCGATGGTCATCGCCGCAAACACGGAGGAAAATCTGTCCGAACTTCTCTCCACTGTCCGCAGACATCTGGACAAGTTGCCGTATTGAAAGCGGCAGGAGCGGTCGCGGGGTCCGGGAGAGCATCCGGCGCGGCGGTTAAGATTGGAGCGTGTTTTCTCATGTCAAGGGACGAAAGAATATTCTTCACAGAAGGTGATGGAGTAGTCGGATATCAGGAAATCCCATGTGTATGGGTCA
>DVLC01000025.1 GCA_018715685.1 Candidatus Cryptobacteroides merdipullorum | reverse complement strand
AGCAGCCCTTTTTCTCCTTCCGCTGATTTCCTGCTGCGGCACAAAAAGCGGTCAGGACAAGAAAGATCCGTCAACGACCCTGCCGGGGACAAGAATGGCCGCCGGCGAGCTGATGGGCAGCGCATTCCTCTGCATGGAAGATGACAGAATCTTCATGAAATCCTTCTACCCCGACTCCGTCGGTGTCATATACAGAATTGAAGGCGACTCACTGATTCAGGTAAAGCACTTTGGCATCAAAGGCAGGGCACCTTACGAATTCCAGGACCCGTATTTCGCATATTACGATGACAGTCTGTACATGTTCAACACCAGCGGCAGAGGAGAACTGCTCGACATCTATGTCGCAAGCACCGACGATCTGGAAAACGACGACGGATATGAGAACTGGAGGCGTTATGACATGTCGTGGCTCAACCCCATAATGCCAGGCTTGAGCTTCGCACCGCTGGGAGACAGGAGATTCATGCTCATCGCCGCCGGATACGGCGAAGCCGACATTCTTTCGCTCGTGGACATAGACGAAAAAAGCCGCAGGCCTGCCAATTACTGGATCGCCGACGATTACAAAGGCGCGAACATCCCAAAGCAAAGCATATACATGAGCAACAGCAGGCTTTTCCGCAAAGACAGCCTGATTCTGTTCGCGGCAGGCGAAGGACGCTATATGGACATACTCGAGCTCGGGCGTGACGGAGGCATATCAGCCAGAAAGAACATCTACGGCATCCCTCCCGACTATGTGGATGTAGGAGACAAGCTCAATTTCGGAATACTCCCGACGAGCTACCGCGGTATAAGAGCCTTCGCCACCGACAACCACATATACGCGTTCCTGACGGTCTACACCCCCGAATACGAAGAATACAAAGGCTACCCCTTCTATTATTTCGACGAAATCGAAATCTACGACTGGGACGGGAACTTCGTCGCATGCTTGGCGACGGACAGACCCTTCTATGATTTCATAGTCTCCGACGACGATTCGACCCTGCTGACCATCACCCAGGACATGGAAAGCGGCGAACCAACCGTCTACAGATACCGGCTCGGCACGCTCCGATGAAATTCCGGGACGGAGAGCGCCGCAGGAGATTTTGTCAAGTCGATATTAAGCGGTAATTTTGGCGCAAAACAGACGAGACATGATCGAATACCCCGGAAAATACTGGACTGACTACGAACTCATCGACAGCGGAGCCGGCGAAAAGCTGGAGCGCTTCGGCGGCTATGTGCTCGCACGCCCGGAGCCGAAGGCGCTCTGGGACAAGAGCCTGCCGGACAGCGAATGGAAAAGGCGCGCCCACACCGTATTCGTGCCCGGAGCCGGGTTCGGCAGGGCCGGAAAGGAGGACAGCGGCAGCTGGAACAGATTCAGGAAGATGGACGACCAGTGGTATATGGACTACCGCAGCCCGCAGGGGCTCGACATGAAGCTGCGCCTCGGGATGACGTCTTTCAAGCATGTCGGAGTCTTCCCGGAACAGGCCCCGAACTGGGAATACATCTATGCCCGCACAAGAGAGCTTGCCGCCGACGGCCGGAAGCCGCGCATCCTCAACCTCTTCGCATACACCGGAGCCGCCTCGCTCGCCGCAAGGGCCGCCGGTGCCGACGTCACCCATCTCGACTCCGTGAGACAGGTGGTCACCTGGGCTCGCGGGAACATGGAGAACTCGGGTCTGGACGGCATACACTGGGTGGTCGAGGACGCGATGAAGTTCGCCAGGCGCGAAGCCCGCAGGGGCAATCTCTACGACGGCATAATTCTCGACCCTCCCGCCTACGGGCACGGTCCCGACGGCGAAAAATGGAAACTCGACGAATGTCTGTTCGAGATGCTGAAGACCGTGGCGGCGATACTCAAGCCCGAACGTTCGTTCGTGGTGCTCAACCTGTATTCCAACGGATACTCGGCCCTGCTGGGCGAAACTCTCGTGCGCGAAGCCTTCAAGGGAGGACGCCTTAAGACGGAAAGCGGAGAGCTCGCCCTGATCGACAATTTCGGCAAAGCTCTCCCGCTCTCAATCGTAGTCCGCGCCGAGCGTTAGCCCTGACTCCCGTAGACGGCCGCCGCGGCGTCAAGCATGGTGGCAAAGCTGTCGGTCATACTGTCCGCCTGCTCCGAATTCCCTCCCTTCTTCATCTCGTCGGCAAGGAAGTATATATAGCTGCCGATGAGGTCGAACTCGTCCGGCGCCCAGTCGTAGAACTGGATATAAAATCTCGCGCTCGCGAGCAGTTCCTCGCCCATCGCCTCCGCAAGCGCCAGCGCCTTGCCGGGCTGCCCGAGCTCGTAGTAGCAGCTCACCATCTCCACGACCATGTAGTCGTTGCCGGAGAAGCCAAGAGGCACGGTCTCGAGAGGATAGTTCTTCATGATCTCCGAGCAGCGGTCCAGCATTTCGAGGGCCCTGTCATTCTCGCCGGCCTTCATGAAGGCCCTTGCCGAGGTCACGAAAAGATTCCTTATCGACAGCACCCCGAGATGGGTGTACTGGTTCTGGTAGTCGATGAAATAGTCGTCGGCGGCAAGCGCGTCCCATTTGTAGACCTCGGTCATCTTGCGGTAGAGCTCGTCAGTGTCGACGAAGCCGGCCTGCGACTGGGAAGTCTTGCTCTTTATGGGCACGAGCTTAAACGAATATCCCTCATATTCAAGATATTCCTTGATTCCTATGTTCAGGTCGCCGCCCATGCTGAGCATGTTGATCGGTCTGTCCCACTGATAACCCGAGAGCAGGTCGAGCATGAAGAGCTCCGGCTTGGTTATGAAGTCCTTGTCCTGCGAGATGTTGAGCACTATGGAATCCGGAATCTGGTCGGCGAACTTCGCATCGACGATGCCGGACTTTATCACATTCTCCCTGTTGACCGGCACTGAAATCTTGCGCGAAGCGATATAGTCGACCTTGCGGCCGCTGGACATCGGGGCCTTGACGTCGGGGTGCTTGAAGAGCGTCATCACGTCGGAGATGCTCATGACCTCCTCACGCAGGTCGAGTATGGGGATATATTCGTTGGTGCCGTAAAGATACTGCTCCAGGCCCACGGTCAGAGGCAGGGGCGCCGACTCGTTGACCGCCCATTTCATCTGGTCGATGTGCCAGTCGGTGCCAAGCAGCGAGGTGTTGCAGATACGCACGTCGGTGCGCACGTCCTCGACCTCCTGGGCGTACCAGAGCGGGAAGGTGTCGTTGTCTCCGTGGGTTATCAATATACCGTCCGGGCCTACTGACTCAAGGTAGTTGCGGGCCATTTCCACCGCGGTGCGGCGGTTGGAGCGGTCGTGGTCGTCCCAGTTCTGCGCGGCCATGAGCACGGGCACGCAGAGGCAGGCGGCCGTCACGACGGCGGCGGAAGCGAACTGCCCGCGGCCCTTGAGCCATCTGCGCAGCAGCGCGCATATTCCGGCTACGGCCATGCCCGTCCAGACGCTGAAGAAATAGAACGAACCGGCGTAGGCGTAGTCACGCTCGCGCACCTGGAACGGCTGCTGGTTCAGGTAGATGACTATGGCTATTCCCGTCATGAAGAACATCAGGAAGTTCAGCCAGCAGCCACGCTTGTCCTTGTCGAACTGGAAGAACAGGCCTATCAGTCCAAGCAGCAGCGGCAGGAAGAAATAGTGGTTCTTGCCCTTGTCGTCGGCGAGCACCGCCGGCGCGTCGCTCTGGTCGCCGAGACGGAAGTCGTCGATGAACTTGACGCCGCTCTCCCAGTTGCCGTGGAAGATGTTGTCGGGCGAAGGCGAATGTATCTGGTTCTGGCGGCCGACGAAATTCCACATGAAATAGCGCCAGTACATCCAGTTCATCTGATAGTCGAAGAAGTATTTGAGGTTCGCCCCCATGGTCGGCTTCGGCGCGGTGGCTCCGGGGAGGTTCTTTCCCTTTCCGCCGGTGTAATGCTCATAGAAAGCCTCGTACTGGCCCGAGTCGCTCGTAGCCCACATCCTCGGGAAGAGCATCTTGCCCTCGGGCAGGTATTTCGCGTCGATGGGACCCTCCACCTTCTTGTATTTTCCGTCGAGCGGAGCCCAGTAGGTTGAGGTCTTGAGGTCGTAGGGAGCGCCGTAATACTGCCCGTAGACCAGAGGCGTGCTGCCGTACTGCTCGCGCGACAGATACCTCACCAGAGTGAAGGCGTTGTCGGGCTGGTACTCGTTGGTCGGGGTCTTGGCGCAGGAGCGTATCACGTCGATGCTGAACGCCGAGAATCCTATGACTATGGTGGTGAAGCACAGCAGGGCCGTGTTCAGGAACACCTTTTTCTTCTTGAGAGTAGCGAACAGTCCCCAGAAACAGAGCCCGAAGAGCAGCAGCATGAAGAACACGGCTCCGGAGTTGATGGGCAGCCCGAACACGTTCACGAACAGCAGGTCGGTGTATGCGGCGAGCTTGGGCAGCCAGGGGATTATCACGTACAGCACCAGCGCGAGCACCACCACACCGACAAGGAATATCTTCACGAGTTCCCGGAAACGATAGGGGCTGTCTTCGCGCAGCCTGAAGTAATACATGAACACAATTGCCGGAATCATCAGCAGGTTGAGCAGATGGATTCCGATGCTGAGTCCCATGAGGAACGCTATCAGCACTATCCATTTGTTGGAATGCGGACGGTCGGCACGGTCGTACCACATGGTCATCGCCCAGAACACCATCGCGGTGATCAGCGACGACATGGCGTACACCTCGCCCTCGACCGCCGAGAACCAGAAAGTGTCCGAGAAGCAGTATACCAGCGCTCCGACGAGGGACGAGCCGCAGATTATCATGGTCGAGGCGTCGGAATAGCTTCCGTCAGCCCCGGGCTTGACGATTCGGCGCACGAACCATGCTATGGTCAGATACAGGAAGAATATGGTCAGCCCGGAGCAGATGGCGCTCATCGCGTTGATGAGCACTGCCGCGTGCATGTTGTCGCCGAACAGCGTGAAGATGCGGGCGATCAGCTGGAACATCGGGTTTCCGGGAGGATGTCCGACCTCGAGTTTGTATGACGAAGCGATGAACTCCCCGCAGTCCCAGAACGAAGCGGTGGGCTCTATGGTAAGCAGATAGGTTACGGTGGATATCACGAGCGCCAGCAGAGCGCCGGCGCGGTGCCACAGCAAATACTTGTTCCTGTTCATAAGCGACAAAGATACTATCAAATTCGTTATCTTTGCAAAAATATGTCCATTATGGCAGAACAGGACTGGAAAAAACGGCTCGGGGTCGTATATTCGACGAATCCCGACTTCCAATATCAGACGGAGGAGACGCCGGAGGAGGAGACGCTTCCCCCTGCGAAGCAGAAACTTATCGTCAGGATAGACCGCCGTCACAGGGCCGGGAAGCAGGTGACCCTCGTGGAAGGCTTCGTCGGCCGCTCCGACGACCTCGCGGCGCTCGCGAAGACCCTCAAGACGAAATGCGGGGTCGGCGGCACTGCCAAGGACGGCGAGATCACGATCCAGGGCGACCTGCGCGACAAGGTGACCGCTCTTCTGAAGGAAATGGGCTACAACGCCTCACGCGGCAACTGAGATGCCGGTCCGGGATATTTTCATACAGGGAAGACTCGAGATGTCTGCCGTTCCGCTTCCGGAAGGGGCGGCGGAGATTCTGTGGCGCGACACTGATATCAACCGCGTGCTTACCGTGATCGCGGTTCTCATCGGGATAGCCGGAATACGGGAGCTCTTCAGACTGATGCCCGCTTTGGCATTCACCTTCAGCCGCACCCGCGCGACCGTGTCCCTGGAATACAACACGAGCATGGTCAGAACCCGCAATTCGGCGGCTCTTGCCTGCATACTTCCGTTCTGCCTCGTAGCCGACCGCTTCGGACTTCTGCGTCCTGAAATATGGTCGACGGTCCCCGCTGAATGGAGCGTCGCCGCGACAGCCGGAGTCATGCTCGCATATCTGCTGCTCCGCTCCATGTGCGCCGCCGCCATCAGGCTTCCGCGAATGGATTCGCTTTCGGAAGCGGCCGTGCACAGGGCGCCCTGGAACTATTTCATCCTGCTGACCATCCTGATGCTCGCAACCGCCGGGATACTGCCGGCGGCCGGAGCGGACGACCGGCTTACAAGGCTCGTGCTGTATGTCGAGGCGGCGCTGCTCTACCTGTTGTCGCTCGTGCGCACAGGACAGATTTTAGCCGGCTCCTTTTCCGGTTTGTCAACAATTTTGTATCTTTGCGGCCTTGAACTTTTGCCAACCGCCGCGCTGGCGGCCTGCGCAATATTTTTATAGTGTATTATGAAGGTACTTGTATCGCAGCATGTTCCGACCAACATGGCCCCGTTCGAAGTGCTGCAGGACAAATTCGGCGCCGTGGTGGAATTCCACCCCTTCTTCGTGATGGAGGCCCTGAGCGGCAAGGAATTCCGCGCCAAGAAGATCAATCTGCCCGACTACACCGCAGTGGTGTTCTCGTCCAGGCTCGCCATTGACGCATACTTCAAGCTCTGCGAGGAAATGCGCTTCAAGGTCCCCGAGACCATGAAGTATTTCTGCACCACCGAAGCCGTGGCAATGTATCTCCAGAAGCACATCGTATACCGCAAGCGCAAGATATTCTACGGAAGCGGCACTCCCGAGTCCGTGGTCGCCCTGATCGGCCCCAAGCACAAGGGGGAGAAGTTCCTGATAGCGGCCTCGGACGGCTCCAACTCCGGTCCGATAACCGAAGTGTTCGAGAAAGCCGGGCTGGACTACACTCTCGGGACCATAGTCAAGGCCGTGTCTCAGGATCTCAGCGGGCTGGACATCCACTCCTACGGCATCGTGGTCCTCTACAGCCCCTTCGACGTGGCCTCGCTCAAGGAGAATTTCCCCGATTTCCAGCAGGGCGGCATCAAGTTCATCTCCTTCGGCAAGTCCGTCGTGGGCGCGATGGAGGAGGCGGGACTGGACATAGCCCTCAAGGCTCCCACGCCCGAGGCCCCGTCTGCCGGCAAGGCAATAGAAATCTGCCTCGAATCCCTTAAATAAATGGTGGCGCCGGCGGCTCATACCCTCCGCAAGGCTGAAAGGCTGTGCGGCAAGAAGGACATTTCAAGACTGTTCTCCGAGGGGAAATGGGGCGCCGCCGGACATATACGCTACTGCTGGGTCACCCGCACCGAGGCCGCTCTCAAGCACGGCGACGGGATTTGCGGCGGCTGCTCCGCGACATCCCAGGACACGACGCCGGATTCTGTCCGCAGAGAAGACGACGCCGCTCTCAATCGGCTGCTGGTATCTGTTTCCAAGAGATTTTTCAAACGGGCGGTGAAGCGCAACCTGCTCAAGCGCCGCATGCGCGAGGCCTATCGCCTCCAGAAAGAGTTGCTGGAGTGCGGCGGCGTGGATTTCCTGCTGTCCTGGTCGTCGAAGGAAGTCGGGGACTGGGAGACGGTTCGTGCCGAGGTGGCGACGGCTCTGACACGCATCGACAAGGCTGTGGCGAAACAGCGGGCTGCGTCCGACGGAAATGCAACACAGCCGGGACGGCTGACGGAAGCGGGTGCCGACGGAACCTCGCATCCGTCCACGGAAAGGGTTCCGGCATGCCCCGAAGACTCGAACGCGGAGCAGAGCATCGGACTCGGCGCCGGAACAGACTATGCGGAATGAGCGGCGGACTCATCGGAAACGGCCGTCCTGACGCAAAGCGGCCGAACAGCAGGAAACCGACGGACCGGACGCCTCTGACCTTCCAAAGCATCGTGCGCCGCGTGCTGGCCTTCCCCTTCATCCTGCTGATAAAGTTCTACCAGCTCTGCATCTCCCCTCTCAAGCCACCCACCTGCCGCTTCACCCCCACCTGCTCGCAGTACGCCCTCGAAGCCTTCCGCAAATACGGCCCCATCAAGGGCTTCTGGCTGAGCCTGAAGCGCATACTGCGCTGCCATCCCTGGGGCGGCAGCGGATATGACCCGGTGCCGTAGACAGTCCGCGAACCTGTCACAGGTAGCCCGATATTGAAATCGTAATACGTGAGTTTCATATCCACAACGATGGTTCCACGATCAAAATTCCGGGATTTCTGCATTTTTTGCCTGAAACCGATGAGTGCCATCCGGCAATACACGATAATTGTCATGTTCAGAATAATTCACTTCGGAACTTATTGTAATTTCGCCGGGAACACCGATATTGCACTTGACCCCGGCCGCCTCAGCGGCCCGGCAGAGCGTCAGCGAGATTTGCCCCGGCAAATCGAAGCAGCGGAGCCGGCGACCGGAGCGGAGCGCAGGTCGAGCAACGCGAAGCGTTGTAGTCGGATCTATGGCTGTTTTGAAGTTAGGAATCTAACTTCAACACTGCCATGAACGCACTCTGCGGCACCTGCACCGTGCCTATCTGGCGCATGCGCTTCTTGCCCTCCTTCTGCTTCTCGAGCAACTTGCGCTTACGGGTCACGTCGCCGCCGTAGCATTTCGCGGTCACATCCTTGCGCACCTGTTTGACGGTCTCACGCGCGATGATCTTCGCGCCGATGGCCGCCTGGATAGGGATGTCGAACTGCTGGCGCGGAATCAGCTCCTTGAGCTTCACGCACATCTTACGTCCGAGGTCGTAGGCGTTGTCCTCGTGGATCAGCGTCGAAAGGGCATCGGCGGGCTCACCGTTGAGCAGGATGTCGAGCTTCACGAGCTTGGCGGGACGATAGTCGATGATATGGTAATCGAAGGAGGCGTAGCCTTTCGATATGGTCTTGAGCCTGTCGTAAAAGTCGAAGACTATCTCCGAAAGCGGCATGTCATAGTTGAGCTCCACGCGGTCGGCGGTGATATAGTGCTGCCCTTTCAGCGTGCCGCGGCGGTCGAGGCAGAGCTTCATTATGGGTCCGAAGAATTCCGATTTCGAGATTATCTGCGCACGGATGTAGGGCTCTTCGATATGGTCGATCAGCGTCGGCGCGGGCAGCCCGGACGGATTGTGCACATCGATAACCTCCCCCTGGGTCGTGTAGACCTTGTAGGACACGTTCGGCACCGTGGTGATCACGTCCATGTCGAACTCGCGGAACAGGCGCTCCTGCACAATCTCAAGGTGCAGCAACCCGAGGAAACCGCAGCGGAAGCCCGAACCCAGCGCAAGCGAACTCTCGGGTTCATAGACGAAGGAGGCGTCGTTGAGCTGGAACTTCTCGAGCACCGAGCGCAGCTCCTCGAACTTGTCGGCCTGCACGGGGTACATTCCCGCGAACACCATGGGTTTGACTTCCTCGAAGCCGGCTATGGCCTCGGAACAGGGATCCGCCACGTGAGTGATGGTGTCGCCGACCTTGACCTCGGCGGCGCTCTTGATGCCGGTAATCACATAGCCCACGTCGCCGCAACCTATCTCCCCGGAGGGGACGAGCTTCATCTTGAGCACGCCGACTTCCTCGACCTCGTATTCGCGGCCGGTGGCGAAGAACTTGACCTTGTCGCCCTTGCGTATGCTGCCGTTCTTCACCTTGCAGTAGGCGATCACCCCGCGGAAGGAGTTGAACACCGAATCGAAGATCAGGGCCTGGAGCGGGGCCTGCGGATCACCTTGCGGCGCCGGAATTCTGTCGACTATCGCGTCGAGAATCGGAGCCACCCCCTCTCCGGTGCGCGCCGAGACCTTGAACACCTCCTCAGGCTTGCAGCCCAGCAGGTCGCACACCTCGTCGGTCACGACCTCCACCTGAGCGGAATCCATGTCTATCTTGTTCAGAATCGGGATGATCTCCAGACCGTGGTCTATGGCCATGTAGAGATTGGAGATGGTCTGGGCCTGCACGCCCTGGGTCGCGTCCACAACGAGCAGCGCGCCTTCACACGACGCGATGGAACGGGAGACCTCGTAGGAGAAGTCCACATGGCCCGGAGTATCGATCAGATTGAGCCGGTAGTTCTCGCCTCCGCGGCTGTAGAGCATCTGGATCGCGTGGCTCTTGATGGTTATTCCCTTCTCCTTCTCAAGGTCCATGTCATCGAGGACCTGATTCTCCATGTCGCGTTCGCTGAGCGTTCTGGTGAGCTCCAGCAGCCTGTCGGCCAGGGTGCTCTTGCCGTGGTCGATATGCGCGATTATGCAAAAGTTGCGTATGTTCTTCATTTCCATATCCGGAGGCAAAGATAACTTATTTTTTTGTGTATATTTGCACGATTTGACGACCACTGAAGACACACAATATTCTTAATTGATATGGCAACAATAGAAGAACTAACGAAGATCGCCTCCCAGGTCCGCAGGGACATCGTCAGAATGGTGACGACGGCCAAGTCAGGACACCCGGGCGGATCTCTCGGCATCACCGACGTGATGACGACCCTCTATTTCAGCGAGATGAAGCAGGATCCCAAGACATGGACCCGCCAGGCCAAGGATCAGGATGTCTTCATCCTTTCAGCAGGACATCTCGCACCCGTGTACTATTCCGTTCTCGCCCGCGCCGGCTATTTCCCCGCAAGCGAACTCGGGACCCTTCGCAAATTCGGCAGCAAGCTTCAGGGACACCCTTCAGTAAGTGACGGACTTCCCGGAATCACCAAGCCTTCGGGCTCTCTCGGCCAGGGACTGTCGGTAGCCGCCGGTATCGCCCTCGGCAAGAAGATGGACGGCAGCGACAGGCGCGTGTACTGCCTCTGCGGCGACGGAGAAAGCGAGGAAGGACAGATCTGGGAAGCTGGAATGTGGGCCGTGCACCACAAGGTGGACAATCTGATCGCCTTCACCGACTGGAACGGCCAGCAGATCGACGGCCCCACCCGCACCATCACCGGACTCGAGGAGCTCAACGAGAAGTGGGCCGCCTTCGGCTGGGACGTGATCGTGGCCGACGGACACGACTACCAGAGCATTCTCGACGCGTTCAAGCTCGCCCACAACCTCAACGGCAAGCCCAAGATGATACTTTTCAAGACAGAGATGGGCCACGGAGTGGACTTCATGGCAGGAACCCATGAGTGGCACGGCAAGGCTCCTTCAGCCGAGCAGTGCGAGGCCGCATTGAAGCAGTTACCCGAAACATTAGGAGATTATTAGTATGAAAAAGTATATTGACACAGGTAAAATCGACACCCGCAGCGGTTTCGGCGAGGGTCTCGTGCTTGCAGGCCGTGCGGACGAGAGAGTGCTCGCGCTGACCGCCGACCTCAAGGGTTCGCTCAAGATGGGAGCTTTCGCCAAGGAGTTCCCCGACAGGTTCATCCAGTGCGGCATCGCCGAGGCCAACATGGTCGGAGTGGCCGCCGGACTCGCGATCGACGGCAAGATTCCCTTCATCGGATCTTTCGCCGAGTTCGTGACCGGACGCGTATATGACCAGCTCCGCCAGGAGGTCGCCTACGGCCACACGAACGTGAAGATCGCCTCATCCCACGCGGGAATCACCCTCGGAGAGGACGGCGCGACCCACCAGACCATGGAGGATCTCGCCCTGATGCGCGCCCTTCCGGGAATGACCGTGCTCGTACCCTGCGACTACAACCAGACCAAGAACGCCACCATCGCCGCGGCGAAATTCGACGGCCCCGTCTATCTGCGTTTCGGACGCCCTTCAGTGCCCAACTTCACCGGCGCCGACGAGCCTTTCGAGATAGGCAAGATCTACAATCTCAACGAGGGAACCGACGTGACCTTCATCACCTGCGGACATCTCGTATGGGAGGCCCTGCAGGCAGCCGAGGCTCTTGAGGCCGAGGGCATAAGCGCCGAGGTGCTCAATGTGGCCACCGTGAAGCCTTTGGACACAAAGACCATCGTGGCGTCCGTCTCAAAGACCGGTTGCGCGGTAGTCGCCGAGGAGCACAACCTCGCAGGAGGACTCGGAGAGGCAGTCGCGGCGGCGCTCGCAGCCGAAGCTCCCGCACCCGTGGAACTTGTGAACGGAGCCGACCGCTTCGGCCAGTCCGGCACTCCCGCCGAGCTCATGAAGGCCTACGGCCTTGATGCAGCCCACCTCGTGGAGGCCGCCAAGAGGGCGATTGCAAGAAAGAAGTAATTTATCTGAAACTGTTCGGAGATCACTGTCCGGCCGGATTTCATTCCCGGCCGGACTTTTTTCAACTATACTTTTCCCAACTGGACATTTGCCGAACCTTCGCTCCGCCGGACCGCCCTACCGGGTCTCGCATCGTCAGATATACACTATTATATACCACAGCATAACCCCGCAGGCGATTATCTTGATGCCGGAGCCGAAAAGGAAACCGAGAAAGGCGCCGAACGCTGACTTCAGAGAACCGGCGGCATCCTTCTGGCTGAAGACAAGTTCGGCGAGGAAGGAGCATATCAGCGAAGTCGCGATCATGCCGACAGGCAAAGGGATGAACATTCCAAGGAAAAGGCCGACCATGGCGCCGCGGCTCGCATATTTGCTGCCACCGGTAGTCTTCGTGAACCACGCCGGCACGATATAGTCGAGCACGGTCACGAGCGCGGTCACACCGAGCATCACCAGCAGAATGGTCAGCGACATCGGCTCTCCGTCGCCGTTCGTACCGCCCCACAGATACATGAGCAGCACTCCAACCCACGCCAATGGCGGTCCGGGCAGCGCCGGCGCCACGCTTCCGATTATGCCCACAACGGCAAAGATAATCGCGATGATAGCAACGACAATTTCCATAACAGCCCGCAATTTACGCAATTCCGCCGACAATATCGCCCGTCGGGGCGGCGTCACAGCATTTTGTTCCAAACAAATAATGCGGTAACTTTGCCCCGCAATCACGACAGCAATATGTTCGGACTCGAAGAACTCGGCCTGCTGGGCCTGTTTCTCGGAAATATTCTCGCCGCGACCATCGTGCCCTTCAGCTCCGATGCGCTCTATATCGCGGTGCTGGCCGCGTCCGGACAGACGGTCCCCTGCTTCATCGTGGCAACCTTGGGCAACTGGCTGGGAAGTCTCATCACCTACGGCATGGGCCGGCTCGGCAAATGGGAATGGCTCGAAAAATGGTTCAAGGTCAAGCGGGAGACGCTCGAAAAGCAGAAGCGCTATGTCGACAGATACGGAGTCTGGCTCTCGCTGATCGCCTGGGTGCCGATAATCGGCGACGTGCTCGTGCTCGCCCTGGGCTTCTACAAGACCCCGGCAGGCTGGACCTCGATTCTGCTGCTCGTGGGAAAGGGCCTGCGTTTTCTCGCCTGGACGCTGCTGGTCGGGTTGCTGTAGCCCGCTGCGACCTCATCAGCCCGCAGACCGCCGGCCGTCAGTCCTTCTCCGAAAGCTCCGCCACCCTCTGCTGCAGCTGCTCCGCCAGCCTGCGCTTGCCCTCGTGAGGCTCCAGCGCGGGATCGTATGCTACCGGTTCGCCTATGCGGAACGCGCGCTCGTCCATGTCGGAATAGAGCGGATAGAACAGCAGCGCCTTGCCGGTACGGTCATAGTACATCTTGGCGATATGCGCGAAACCCGTGTAGAAGGTGCGCAGCACATCCTCCCCCGCCGCCCCGTCGGGATTCACCATGTGCTTCGGCTTCTCCGGGAATATGAGGATGTTGTCGCCTTCCTCGAGCGCCTGAATGCTGCGCTCGAAAGTCGTCATCACGTCGCGGGAGGCGCCGCGCACGACGGGGATCGGGTTGAACGAGTTGAGCGCCCAGCAGGTCAGACGCGCTCCGAATCTTATGATGGCTCCCCCGAGCCGCCGTCCGAATATCCTGATGACCACCCCGAACGGGCGGGCGATTTCCCTGGCCGCCGTCTCCCTCTCCAGCATCACGTTGTGTATCCACGGGCGGAAATAGGTCGGCAGATAGATCACCGCCGCGATAGGACCGTAGATGAAATTGTGGTTGCTCACGAAAACCGAAGGGTAGTCCTTCTTGCGCAGATGCTCCGTTCCGGTCACCTTAAGCCGCAGGAACGGACGCGCGAGCGTGCATATTATCTTGATTCCGAAGCGCATGCGGTATTTGCGCACGAACATGCGCTGCAAGCTTTCGCGGACATTCTCATTCTTCGAGCGCTCCCCGATGAAGAGCATCAGCTTCTCGCGGTTGCGCCTGTCGAGCGGCTGCTTCAGTGCCATGACCACCGCGACCAGCATGAACGCGGCGGGAAGCTGCATCACGAGCACATTGTAGACGCGCGGGAAGCCGTCGTCCGGAATCAGCGGCACCACGAAGGTCCACAGGAACATCACCAGCAGCATGATCGCCGACGACGCTATGGAGGCGGTGGTTGAGACTATGGTGTTGCTGATTTTCAACTCCTCCCGGTCGTAGCCCTCCCCCATTATGCTGCCGACCGCCTCGAAATCGAAGTAGAATTTCCGTATCGCTGACGACATCAGGGCCATGCCGACTCCCCAGACCACGGTCCATATCAGCCGCGCGAGCACCGTGCCGCCGTTGAACATCATGATCATCCCGAACAGCCAGGTCAACGCTCCGGCGATGAACTCCGCGAGCGCCACGCCCTTCCAGCGGCGGCGGACGACAAGGCCCGCGACGGCGAGAATCGCGAAGACCAGCAGCAGCCACACGGCCATGGTGGCATACGGCTCCCAGCTGAAGACCGAGCGCAGCGGCACGAGCACATAGAAGAAATACACCATTATGCCCAGATTTATGGCTATCGCGGAATAGAGGTTCATGTCGGAAAAGAGCTTGTACGAGGCTATCATCTCGTATTTGTTCTCTATCGCGCGCGAGTCGACCGGAATACGCCGCTCGGGCGCCGCCAGACGATGCAATCCGCTGAGCACCAGCACCGCCATGAGCCCGAAGAACTCCTCGGGCGATGTGCGGTTCCAGAGCAGGACTCCGCAGCCCGCGTCGAAGCACGCATGGACGAACAGAGTGCTCAGGTAATATTTCACGCCGTGCCGCGGCGTCTCAGGGAGCAGCGGCACCGTGCCGAAGTAGTCCCTCATGACCACGCACAGCGCGAACAGGGAGACATAATTGGACTTAAGCTCCCCCGCCGTCAGCGGATAGATGAAAGCCGCCGATATGCCTACCAGGAAGATGAGCGCCACCACCAGATCGGAGAGGTAATGTTCTCCTCCGGCATGGCGCAGCTTTGCGAGATTGCAGAGGTAATATGCCTTGATGATGTCGGCGAACAGGTAGACCGTGGCCCCGAAGAAGGGGTTGCCGATTATGATATGACCCACAGCCATGCACAGCAGCAGGTTGAAGAAATCTATACGGTAGAGTCCGTTCAGGAGGTTCCAGGAATACTTGGGCATTTGCGGGCGCTTTCTTTTGCGCTAATATAGGAATTTAAAGGAGATAATGTCTTCTGCCGTCGCGGGATATTGTAGTCCCGGCAGTTTCCGCCGTCTTGAGAAGTTTCCCTCGAAGTCCGCCGTCATTGAAATAAGTGACACTCCCGACGGCAAAGGCTGTCCCGGACGGGCTCATATTGAATATTATCGGCCCCGCATCTATGTCCATGCCGAGCAGGCAACCTCTGTCATGGTACTCCTTGAAGCCCGTGAAGGGGAATCTTTTGAGGAAATTGTCTTTCAGCGCGTCGTATTGCTCTCTCGCGAACTTCTCGTCAAGCAGGGTCTTCTCCCCATCTTTCCCTGTCTTACGCCCTTATTTCGGGCGACAGGACTATGGTAATCAGGCTGTCGATATATACTGCCGATTCCGCCCTCGTCTCCGGATATATCCCCGAAATGTTTTCAAGGGCGGCCGCAAGCATGGAGCAGGTATACAACGCCCACTCCCCCTGGAACTGAGGGCCGATGGCGGCTGGCATCTCATCCAGAAGCTTCTCGGGCGTCGTGACCACCTTCTTTGTCAGGATAAGCGCGACCAATATCGCAAGCACCGCGAACCTTGCGGGATGGGGGATTCGGAAGCTCATAGGCGTATGGGGGGATTGTCATTACAAAAACATCGTCATATACACCGGGATATATTCCACCCCATTCTCCCGCCTGTAATCCTTGGTATAAATCAGATACTTGTTCATTATCCGGTCAGAGAATTTGGAGCAGTTGTCTAAAAACACGAGCGAGATTAACATTCATCTGTATCACATTCTCCATTTTCATCTGAGCAGGTTTATCTTTCTCATCAAAAACTTTACCATCCACAACCTTTGTCTTCCGATATGCCTGCAAAATATCTACAATAGAATTCTGTTTAGACGCATACCGATTGATATCCAAAGTACGTGATTGTAATCTGTTTTTTTGTAAATATTCTCTCATTGATGCTAAATTCTATATAATAAACAATAGTTTTGACAAATATAAAAGTATCATAATACTCTTTGGTTGCAGCCGCCCCGCACACCCGTAGAAGACTTCACGCCGCCTTTGTCGATGCTCAACTCTACTGCATTGGCGGCATCGCGCATCTTCTGCTTGGGCGTGAAGACTATTTTCGGGGTCTTCAGCGCGTTTGCCACGGTCACTTCCGCAGCCGAGTCCATCATCTTGGAGGGAACGACGAGGCGGAGGCTGCCCAGCTCGGCGAGGTCCACGCTCATGCCCATCTTGAGGGCGTCGCATACTACGTTGGAGAGGCTGACGAGGGCGTTTTTCACGTCACCTTCCGACAAGGAGGTTTCGCGCACGATGCGCTCCACAACCATGTCGTTGGTCAGCTTCTGTTGTGACTTGGGATAGGCGTAATACACCGTCTGTCCCTTACGGTTACCAATGGTAAGCACTTTGTTTTTAATTTCATGTTCCAGCATAGTCGTTACTGTTTTGAGGTTATACATTATGTTGGTTCGTCTGCCCTGACAAAGGTATCTGATACTCTTCGTCATGGGTATCTGATACTGTTGGCAAAGGGTATCTGATACTCTTTATCAAAGGTCACTGTGACTGTTCAGTTCCCACATCATCGACACCATACTCTACGATGCCTTCATCCGTGGCCTGGCCGCTATTCTTATCCCACAAACCTTTATAGACTGTGGTGCCGGTGATGGTGCCTTGAATGGCTCCGCCTTGGTAGCCATAAACATTTCCATACTGTCCAATCCAGTCCGCATGGCTTGAACCTCTGAAAGCATGTATCTCCGAACCGCTGATAGTGATGACAGGTACGGTAGAGTTTGCACCGATGGCGGGATAGCCACCATCAGAAGTTCCTGTTCCCCGTGCATATACGGTGGCGTTGTCTATCGCAATCGTCCCACACGCCACACGGCTTCCTATACCGGGATAATCAAATGACCTTCCGGCACTATATGCATGTACCGTCACATTGCTGATGGTGATGTCACCACAAGAGGTGTGCCCTTCAGACTGCCTGCCATATCCGCCAATGCCTGCGCCGTTATTTCCTCCTTGGGCGGTCAGCACATCGTTGCGGTCACGCCCCGTGATGGTGACAGTGCTGCCCTGTGCCACATAGATACCCGCACCGTCGGTGTCGAAGCTGTTGTTTGCTATGGTATTCTCACCCATCACATGAATGGTCGGGTTGCCTCCCGTGATGTCTATGGCATTGCCATCCGATACGTTTATCTGTGCATCTTCCAGGTAGATGTTGGGCTTGCCGCCCATCACCCGTATGGCATGGTTGCCCGTGCCGCTGAAGTAGTAGGTGCCGTCGTCGTTGATGATGCAGTCTTCATTCGAGAGGTCGATGGTCTGCATGCCTTCGCTGTTTGCCGTAATCGTGATGGTGTGCAGCGCCCCGGCCTGCGTGGTCACGGGGGAGGTCAGGTCACAGATTTGGCTGACAGTTTCGGTATTTTCAATAATGAAGCTCTTTATCTCCACGCCGGGCCCCACACTGGCCTCCCAGCAGGTGCCTATGCCCTCGCGCTCCACCGGAAGCATCTGAATATCGCCAATAAAGCTATTATCCAGTCCCGTTATTTTTCCCTCCTCGATGAAACAAGTCATGGGAACATTCCAGATAGATATGTCTCTCACCTCGGCTGTGCCCTTGGTCACCACGCGCACCTTGGCAAGTTGGTGCTCGAACTGCAAGTTAACAGGAGTGTTGTGGCTTGCGTTGTCTGCCGTAGCCCGCAGCACATACACCAAGCCGTTATCTTGGCCGCCGAGGTACAATGCGCCATCCGTAGCGGGGTACCAGGCAGTGACCGTGGCGGGGGCGGTGCTCTTCCAGTAGAGCTGCCGGTCGGCGGTCATGGTATGGTCGGGGTTCAGCGTATAAACGGCGGTCTCGTCGCCCAGTCGCACGGCAAACTTCTCCATACCGTCCCATTCCCACTCGCCGACCGTGCCGTCCTCGTTCTCTGTCACGCGCGTCCACGGCTCCTCGCTCGCCTCTGCGGTGATGCTTACACTGCCTATCTGCAAGGGGTATTCGCCGTCGGGCAGGGTGTTGCCCTGCTCGGCCAGTTCGTCCTGCGTGCAGGCGGTGAACAGGGTGGCCGCCATGAGGCATATTGTTGTAAATAGTCTGTTATTCTTCATATCTTCTTCGCTCTTGTAAGTCTTTTGCGTATCATTTCCCTTCATTAAATGGGCAGTTCTACTGCGCCTTCGCCACCTGCGCCGTTGTCCCATGTCATGCCATCGGTATCGACCGATACCTGAAGGCCATAGAGGGTGATGGTAACATTGTAGGTGTACTTATAGCCGGCTTTCCATTCGGTGTCATTCTGTAGCATGTAGTAGAACGGGCCGTAGCCG
>DVLC01000024.1 GCA_018715685.1 Candidatus Cryptobacteroides merdipullorum | reverse complement strand
ATTCTCCTGGTTTGCGCCTTTCACGATACTTCCGTCGGAGAGCCGGACCGCAGCTCCTACATGAAAATGAGAATAAGGGGCATAGGCGCCGCCCATCGCGTCGACGGCGGCCTCGGCGAGTTCGCGGTCCTCCGGACTCAGTTCGTCGAATGAGGAATATTCGGTATAGACGATTCTTATTTCTTTCTCTGTCATCTGAATGTGGTTATAAATCATTCAAATATAAGAATTTTTGGCAAAAACTTCTAACTTTGCCACATTATGAAGATTTGCGTGGGACTTTCAGGCGGCGTGGATTCGAGCGTGGCCGCGCTTCTGCTCAAACGACAGGGCTATGATGTGTTCGCGATGTTCATGCAGAACTGGCATGACACGGAGGGGACCCTGCACGGCGACTGCGAGTGGGAGGAGGACAGGTTCGTGGCCGAAATGGTCGCGAGGAAGATAGGCATCCCCTTCTATTTCGTGGACCTGAGCAAGGAATACCGCAGACGCGTGGTGGACTACATGTTCGACGAGTATGCGCGCGGACGCACGCCTAACCCTGACGTGCTCTGCAACAGGGAAATCAAGTTCGACGCATTCCTGAAAGCGGCCCGCAGCCTCGGTGCGGACATGGTGGCCACGGGGCACTACTGCCGCAAGGAGCCCCTTCCCGACGGAACCTGCCGCATTCTCGAGGGCAGCGACCCCAACAAGGACCAGAGCTACTTCCTCTGCCAGCTCAATCAGGATCAGCTCGGGGCCGCGATGTTTCCGATCGGAGACCTGCTGAAGCCGGAAGTCCGCAGACTGGCGCATGAAGCCGACCTGCCTTCGGCCGACAAGAAGGACTCGCAGGGCATCTGCTTCGTGGGCAAGGTCGACCTCCCCGTGTTCCTCCAGCAGAAGCTCAAGTCCGTCGAAGGCGACGTGGTGGAGGTGTTCGACGCATATTACCTTCAGTCGGAGAAATATCTGCGCGACCGCGCACTGGTCGAGAAGGCGCGGAAATGCCTGTCTCCGGATTCCGACGGACAATTTCCGGACGCCGGCGGCATCAGTGACGCTGAGCTCGAAGAGATCTCGATGCCGATCGACTATTCGAACATCCGCTTCGAGACCGAAACCTACCGCTCCGGGAAACACCATATAAAGAAGACACGCTGGAAGCCCAACCCTCTGGGGGCCATCATAGGCCGGCACGAGGGAGCGCAGTTCTACACCATAGGCCAGCGCCGCGGCCTTGCTATCGGAGGACACGCCGACCCGCTGTTCGTGATCGCCACTGACATAGAATCCAACCGCGTCTATGTCGGAGAAGGCGAGGGGCACAAAGGACTGACGCGCAGCTGCCTGCGCATAGTTCCGGAAGAAATTCACTGGATAAGGCCGTCCGAGACGATGCGGATCGGGGAATGCCGCCGTTACCGCGTACGCATACGCTACCGCCAGCCCCTCGAAGATGCGACTCTGCTGATGAGGGAAAACGGCCTGTTCATCTTCTTCGACCGGCCCCAGCGCAGCATAACGCCAGGACAGTTCGCGGTATGGTACGCGCCGGACGGCGAAATGCTCGGCAGCGGAGTCATCTGAGTCTGACGCGATTACAGCTTCTGAAGCGAAGTGGCCACGGCCACGGCGACATTGATGCCGTCGAGGGCGCTGGAGACGATGCCTCCGGCGTAGCCCGCGCCCTCGCCGCAGGGATACAGCCCCGGCATGGACACATATTCGAGAGTCTCCGGATCGCGCGGAACGCGCACAGGCGACGAGGTACGCGACTCGACTCCGAGCAGCAATGCCGAATTCGTATAGTAGCTGCGCATCTTCACGCGCGGGAACAGCTTGCGCAGGCGACCCGCCACCATGGGCGGCAGCAGTTCGTGAAGAGGAGCGCTCACCACGCCGGGCCGGTAGGTGGTCTCCGGCATGGATCTGGACATCCTGCCGTTACAGAAATCCTCCATGCGCTGCGCAGGAGCCGCCATCGGATTCGAGGCACCGGCGGAAAAGCAGAAGTCATACATCGAAGTCTCGACGGAATGCTGGAAGTCCATGAGCCTGAACGGGCTGTCTCCCGGCACATCCTCCGGTTCAATCTGCACGACCACCCCCGCGTTGGCGAATTTCCCGGAACGGGCGGAATTTGACATGCCGTTGAGCACCACGGTGCCGGATTCGGTAGAGGACGGAACGAGTATGCCGCCCGGACACATGCAGAACGAGAACGCTCCCCTGCCGTCGATCTGCTCCACGAACGAATATTCCGCCGCCGGCATGCCGGGCTTCCATTGACCATGGTACTGGTTCCAGTTGATTTTCTCCTGAAGATGTTCGACGCGCACTCCGAGCGCGAATCCCTTGGCCTCCAGCGCGCCTCCCACGCGGTCCAGCATCTCGTAGATGTCGCGCGCGGAATGCCCCGTAGCCAGAATCAGCCGCCTTCCGGAAAAACTCTCCCCGCTCGCCGTGACGGCCTTGAAACTCCCGTCGGAGAGCCGCTCCACAGAGACCACTCTGGAATTGAAATGATACTCCCCGCCCTGCCCGCTTATGAACTTGCGTATGTTCTCGACCACGGCGGGCAGCTTGTCGGAGCCGATATGGGGATGTGCGTCCACGAGTATGTCGGACGACGCTCCGAACCTAACGAGATTGTGGAGAACCTCGCGTATGTCGCCGCGCTTGGACGAGCGGGTGTAGAGCTTGCCGTCAGAGAAAGCACCGGCCCCGCCCTCGCCGTAGCAGTAGTTGGAGTCGGGATTCACCTCGCCGCGGAGATTCACCGCAGCCATGTCGGACTTGCGGGCATGCACGTCCTTGCCGCGCTCGAGAATTATCGGACGCAGGCCGAGGGTGATGAGTTTGAGGGCCGCGAACATGCCTGCGGGGCCGGCGCCGACTATCAGCACGGGCTCGGCTCCGTGGACGTCACGGTCCTCCGGAAGGCTGTACGGCCGATAATTGTCTTCGGGTGAGTACGCCTCGTAGCGGTAGCGCCATACGGGCTCCTTGCGTGCGTCGATGGAACGCTTCTTAAGCACCCACTGCAGTCCTCCGGCCTTGGCCTCTATCTCCTTCAGACGCGGCTCACGCGTCAACGGACAGGTTATTTCGAATTCTTTCATGCTAAAAATCAGCCATTCTGGACACCGGGGCGACATCGAGCGGGGTGCGCTCGCCGGCGAGGTAGTGGTAGTAGCCGGCAATCGCTATCATCGCCGCATTGTCGGTCGTGAACTTGAACTCCGGAAGATAGGTGTTCCAGCCACGACGGCGGCCTTCCTCCTCGATGCGCCCGCGCAGTCCGCTGTTGGCGGAAACCCCTCCGCCTATGGTGATCTCGCGTATGCCCGTCTGCTTCGCGGCCTTTATCAGCTTGTCCAGCAGGATGTCTATCAATGCTTTCTGGAACGAGGCGCAGATGTCCTCCTTGTTCTTCTCCATGAATTCGGGGTCCTTCCGGAGCTCGTCGCGCACGAAGTAGAGCAGCGAGGTCTTGATGCCGCTGAAGCTGTAGTCGAGCCCCGGCACGTGGGGCTTCGCGAACTTGAAGCGCTCCGGATCGCCCTGCTTCGCGAGCCTGTCGATCACGGGC
>DVLC01000023.1 GCA_018715685.1 Candidatus Cryptobacteroides merdipullorum | reverse complement strand
GGAGCGGCCGGCACGCGACAAATTTGGCCAGCGGAAACCGCATTCCAATGCTTTATTAAGAAACCTTCTTCACTTTTTTATGTTTCTTATGCATGGATTTATCTTTTTTAACAGTTCCGGCCTCGTCACTTAAGCCGCCCCTGTCAAACCCCGGAGCGGCTTCTGTTTCGCTACCCCATCACAAGTCCCGATTCCGAGGGTAACTTTCACTTCGGTTCTGCAATCCACCTTCGCGGGCAAAATGCCGTGCAGATGCATAGACGACCGGTAGGCGTCGAAGGTGGAAGGAAAAAGTGTCCACCTTCGACACGGATCGGCACTTTACATGCTCGTATGCCGTTCGGGCAGCGCAGGTGGATTGCAGAACGTCCTGTTCCGGAGGATATGGAGATCCGCATGATTTGCGCAAACCGTAGGCCGCAGCGGCGGACAACAAAAACCTGGAAGCGATATGTTTTGCGAAACCGGCCCTGCGGCGGCCCGTATGGCCGATTATCCGGAACATATTGCACCCAGGTCGCCACAAAAACTCCGACCAGGGAGCGGCATTCTTTCAGAGCAGATTTTCAATCAACATTTTAAACTCGCACAATGCTCCCAAGTCGCTTCGAAAACGCAGACTTGGGAGCATTAGGTTTCAAAAAAACAGCTTCCTAAAGTCCTCTAAGGGCATTTTTTCCAAAACATATTGCTCCCAGGTAATTTCGTCTGCCTGGGCATGGCGGCTCCAGGATCCCGGCAGCCTTGACAATAGTGAGTGTGAAGCCCCGTTCCGGCGGATCTGGAGATCCGCCGGAACGAGAGCAGGATGGCATTGCATCATAATCCCGACAAATATAAGATGTTCGCTGCCGACACCGGGTTGTTCGTCACTCTTGCATTTTGGGATAAGGAGTTCACCGACAACACGATTTATCATACGCTCTTCAGTGACAAGTTGAGCGCTGATTTGGGACATGTCTATGAGAATGCCATCGACCAGATGTTGAAAGCTGCCGGACATGAGTTGTACTATTACACGTTTCCCACAGAAAGCGGAAAACACAATTACGAGGAGTGGATTTCCCGATAGCCGAGGCCGACAAGGTAAGTCCCATCGAGGTAAAATCCTCCGGTTATAGAGCACATGAGTCGTTGAATTCGTTTTGCAGAAGATTTTCAGCACGGATAAAAAACAAATATCTGATTTATACGAAAGATATGCGCAAGGAAGAGGATACGCTGTATCTTCCGGCATAACCGAAGTGCCGCAGCATCCTACAGTCTATGACATCGTCGTTCGCTTTTGCTGATTTTTCTTCGTAACTTTGAAGCATTATGCGAAAATTTCTGTATCTGACCGTATTCGCGGCGGCTGCGATTCTGCAGAGCTGCGGAAGCAATGTGGAAAACGGCCTGAGCGCCGGAAAATTCTCCGACTGGTGGACAGTGGAGTCCGAATCTCCCGACTACAGCACTAAAGTCTCCGAAGACGGAGTCTGCGAGATAGTCGCGCCCAAGGGTCTGACCCTGTGGTTCAACCGCAAGTTCTCGGGAGATGTCGAAATCAAGTATGAAGCCATAGTCTACGACGAAAAGGAAGGCGACAGGCTCAGCGACCTCAACTGCTTCTGGATGGCGACCGACCCCAAGGCGGAGACCGTGTTCGACCGCATGGACGAGAGAAACGGAGTGTTCGCGAACTGCGCGAGCATGAAACTCTATTATGTGGGATACGGCGGCAACTGGAACTCCACCACGAGGTTCCGCCGCTACACCGGCGAAGCGAACCCTCCCATCATCAAGGAATACAGCGACAGCACCCATCTGCTCAAGCCGAACCACTGGTACAGCATACGGCTCGTCAACGACGGCGGGCATGTGCAGTACTGGATCGACGGAGAACTGCTGTTCGACTATCAGGACAGCGAACCCTACACCGAAGGCTGGTTCGGCTTCCGCACCACACTGTCGCGCACCGCGATCAGAAACTTCACATACCGCAACTTATAATACAAAACTATAACCGTATGAAATTCAAGCATCTGTTGCTATCGCTCGCAATGTTCGCAGGAACCTTCTGCCTTGCGGGAGAGAAGTACAACTTCAATTCAGACTGGCTTCTCAAGGTCGGAGACATCCCCTCGGCCGAGAAGACTTCCTTCAACGACAGGGACTGGGAGAAAGTGACCCTCCCCCACGCCTTCAACGAGGACGAGGCGTTCAAGAACGACATCCGCGACCTCACCGACACCGTGATGTGGTACCGCAAGCATTTCGTTCTCCCGCGCGAAGCCAGAGGCCAGAAGGTATTCGTGGAGTTCGAGGGCGCACGCCAGGGAGTCGACCTCTATGTCAACGGCAGGCTCGTGGGCAAGCATGAGAACGGCGTGATGGCCTTCGGCTTCGACCTGACTCCGTATGTAAAGACAGGAAAGAACGTCATGGCTGTCAGGGTCGACAACGACTGGAACTACGCGGAGCGCAGCACGGGCGTCAAATACCAGTGGAGCAACAACAACTTCAACGCCAACTACGGCGGACTCCCGAAGAACGTATGGCTTCACATCAGCGGAAAGCTCTACCAGACTCTCCCCCTCTACTCCAATCTCGGAACCACTGGAGTCTATGTCTACGCCTCCGACATTCGCATAAAGTCCCGCACCGCGGTGATTCATGCAGAATCCGAGATACGCAATGAGACCGGCAGGGACCAGACCGCGGAATACGAAGTCACCATCACGGATCCCGACGGAAACACCGTCGCAAACTTCAGCTCCGGCGAGGAGGTCGTAATACCGGACGGAGCCACCGTCACCCTGAGCGCCGAGCAGGAAGTCGGCAATCTGCACTTCTGGAGCTGGGGCTACGGTTATCTCTACGACGTGAAGACGGCTGTGAAAGTTGACGGAAAGGTCGTAGACGAAGTCACGACCCGCACCGGATTCCGCAAGACCCGCTTCGCCGAAGGCAAGGTCTGGCTCAACGACAGAGTCATCCAGCTCAAGGGCTATGCGCAGCGCACTTCGAACGAATGGCCGGCCCTCGGAATGTCCGTGCCCGCATGGCTCAGCGACTATTCCAACGGCATGATGGTCGAAGGCAACGCCAACCTCGTGCGCTGGATGCACGTGACGCCGTGGAAGCAGGACGTGGAGTCGTGCGACCGTGTCGGACTGCTCCAGGCCATGCCCGCGGGTGACGCTGAAAAGGACGCCAAGGGACAGCAGTGGGTGCAGCGCACCGAACTCATGAGGGACGCCATCATCTACAACCGCAACAACCCCTCGATAATCTTCTACGAATGCGGCAACGAATCGATCAGCCGAGAGCACATGCTCGAGATGCGCGAGATCCGCGACAAATATGACTTCTACGGCGGACGCGCGATAGGCAGCCGCGAGATGCTCGACATACGCGAAGCCGAGTACGGCGGAGAGATGCTCTACATCAACAAGAGCGCCCACTCCCCCTTCTGGGCCACCGAGTACTGCCGCGACGAGGGCCTGCGCAAATACTGGGACGAATACTCATGGCCCTACCACGTCGAAGGCGCGGGCAACGACGCCTTCTATTCCGCCTCGCAGAACAAGATGGTTCCCGGCAACTCCGCTCCCTACAACCACAACCAGGACCAGTTCGCCGTCGAGCACGTGCGCCGCTGGTACGACTACTACATCGAGCGTCCCGGCTCCGGCACGAGAGTCAGCTCCGGAGGCGTCAAGATCATCTTCTCCGACACCAACACCCATCACCGCGGAGTCGAGAACTACCGCAGGAGCGGAGTCACCGACGCTCTGCGCATACCCAAGGACAGCTATTTCGCCCATCAGATAATGTGGGACGGCTGGGTCGACGTGGAGGAGCCCGGAATCATGATTCTCGGACACTGGAACTACGATGAGGACACCGTCAAGCCGGTTTATGTCGTATCCACCGCAGAGGAGGTCAGGCTTTTCGTCAACGGAGAGGAGCTTCCCGCACCCCGCCGCGAATATGAATTCCTGTTCACCTTCGACAATGTGGGCTTCAAGCCCGGCAAGATCGAGGCCGTCGGCTATACGGACGGCAAGGAGGTCGCAAGATATGCTCTGGAAACTGCCGGAAAACCCGCCGCCATCAGGCTTTCCACGATACAGAACCCGAACGGATGGAAAGCCGACGGCGCTGACGTGGCCCTCGTGCAGATCGAAGTCGTCGACGCGCAGGGACGCAGATGTCCTCTTGCCAACGACATGATACACTACGAACTTGAAGGACCCGCCGAATGGCGCGGAGGCATCGCCCAGGGGCCCGACAACTATATTCTCGCGACAGATTTCCCCGTTGAATGCGGGGTGAACCGGGCGATCCTTCGCTCGACCACCACTGCCGGGAAAGTGACGCTCAAGGCGTCCGCCGAAGGTCTGGAAGGAGCTGAAGTGACGCTTGAGACCCTGCCGTTCGAAACGGAAGGAGGGCTCAGCAGCTACATACCCGGAAATCACCTCGACGGCAGGCTTGACCGAGGCGAGACCCCTCAGACTCCCTCATATCACGACTGGGCCGTGGATGTGGAGATCGTATCCGCGGAAGCAGGAGCGAACGTCGAGAAGGCCGCGAACAGCTGGGACGACAACGAACTCAGTGAATGGACCAACGACGGCCAGCTCGCGACAGGCTGGATCAGATACCAGCTCGGACGCATGGCGCAGATCGACGAGGTGTGCGTGAAATTCACCGGCTGGAGGATGCGCAGCTACCCCATCGAGATATACGCAGGCGATGAACTGATATGGTCAGGCGACACTCCCCGCAGCCTCGGATATGTCCATATCCCCGTGAAGCCCGTGATGACGCGTGACATCACGATCAGGCTCAAAGGTTCGGCTCAGGACAAGGACGCCTTCGGCGGCATAGTCGAAGTAGTGGCGCCTGCGGCCGGAGAACTCGACCTGTTCAAGGCCGAGAACGCCGAAGCCCCGAGCAACGAACTCCGCATAGTGGAGATTGAGTTCAAGGAGCACCTGCTGCAATAGACGGAACGAATATCCGGCAGTCCGAAAATTGAAGGCTGCCGGATATTTTTTATGATTTTTGTTTATCTTTACATAATTAACCAATAATACCAAACTAAAAAACCAGCAATGAAAAAGGTAATTTTGTTTGCGGCGGCCATGATGCTGGCCGCGGGAACTGCAAGCGCGCAGTTCGGAGTCTTCACTCCTTCAGAGACCAAGACCGTCAAGGATCCCGTGACGGGAATCCAGCTCAAGGTTCTCACGAACACGGACAAGAACGACAAGTTCATCTATCAGACCGACCCCATGTGGACTCCTGACGGAAAGTATCTGCTGTTCCGCTCGTCCGACAGAGGTGACGGCCAGACCATGACCCGCACCACCCCTGACGGAAAGGAGATCAAATACAAGCCAACCCAGTATTACTTCATCGAAGTCGCAAGCGGAAAGATCATCCAGGCGACCGACGGCCAGGTAGGCTCTGTGTTCCTCGCCAACAAGTCCGACAGAATGTTCCTGAACAGAGTGGAGAACGGCGAATGGAAGATGTATGTGATGGACCTCACCAAATACTTCGCTGATGCCAAGAAAGGCAATGCCGGCGATTTCGACAGCTACCTCGAATATATAGGAACCTTCCCCGAGTCTGCCGAGATGGGACGTCCCGGAGGATGGTGCGTCAACAGCGATGACACTTTCGCCTACATCACCGTGACCCGCGAAGGCACCCCTGAGGAAAGGGCCGCCATGGAGGCCAAGGCCTTCGTTCCCCGCGACGACCAGCCCAAGAAGGTGGGCCAGAGCCTGAGCGGAATCCGCAAGATGGATCTCAGGACCGGCGAAGTCACGATGCTGGCGAACATGGATTTCCGCGTAGGCCATATCCAGGCCAGCCGCTTCCGCCCCGAGGAGATAGTGTTCTGCCTTGAGACCGGAGGCGACGCGGACCAGAGAATGTGGTATGCGAACGCCAACGACAACAGCTTCAAGCCTCTCTACAATGAGACTCCTCTCGACTGGGTGACCCATGAGACCTTCGGTACCGAAGACTATGTATATTTCAATGTGCTCGGATGGCAGGATCGTCTGCGCAAGCAGGCCAGCGGAATCTTCCGCATCAACCTCAGGACCGACGATGTTGACTGCCTCGGAAACGTGGAGATGGACAAGGACCGTTCGTCATCCCTGACCGGACGCGGTTTCTGGCACTGCAACTCCACCCGTGACAATCAGTGGGCATGCGGCGACACCTTCGCCGGCAGCGTATGGATCATCAATGTGGCGACCGGACACAAGTATCAGATCGCTTCCGACACCAAGATGGCTCCTGACCACGCACAGCCCTTCTTCAGCCCCGACGGAACCAAGCTCTGCTTCCAGTCAGGCCACTATTCCGACGGCAAGAGGCTGAATCTCGTGATGGTCGATCTCAACAAGCTTCCTTTCTTCCGCGAGTACAACAAGTAGTTTCCGGAAAATTTGCTATTTTGGTCCGGTTTCCGAATCATCGGAGGCCGGACCAAAAATTTGTATCATGAACAACAATTCCAGATTCATCCTCGGAGCATCCTTCATCGTAGGATGTCTGATTCTCGGTATCTGCGCGATATGCGCCGTTAAGTCAAACCGTTCGTTCGACAGGACCGTGGCCGTAAAAGGGCTCTGCGAAAGGCAGGTCAAGGCCGACAAGGTCATATGGCCGCTCGCATACAAGTTCGGAGGCAACAGTCTCACGGACATGTACGCCCGCGTCAGTTCGATGAACGAGAAGGTCGTGAAGTTCCTGACGTCCGCAGGCGTACCTGAAGACGAGATTTCGGTCAACACTCCCGAAATCGAGGACAACCGCGCCGTTTCGTACAACAACAACGCGACCTACAACTATCTGATCACTTCCGTGGTGACGGTGTATTCCGAAAACATCGATCTGATCATTGAGCTTCAGAAGCGTGTGGGCGAGCTGATCGCACAGGGAGTTCCGGTCGGAACCGCCGACTCCTGGTCGAATCCCACGGTGTTCTCCTACAACGGACTCAATGACATAAAGCCTGAGATGATCGAGGAGGCGACGGCTAACGCCCGCGAGGCGGCACAGAAGTTCGCCAAGGACAGCGACAGCCGTCTGGGCAAGATCAAGACCGCGACGCAGGGGCAGTTCACGATCACGGACAGGGATTCGAACACGCCGTACATCAAGAATGTGAGGGTGGTCACCAACGTGGTCTACTATCTGAACGACTGATTCACTGACAGTATCGTAGCGGCATCCCCTCCAGACAGGCAGTAAATTTGGGAAAAGCCTGTCTGGAGGGGATGCCGCTACGATAAAGACTTAGGCGTTATCTGTCAGCGCGTACGGAAAATCTCCGCTCAACAGGCAATAGTCAGGGGAAAGCCTGCCTCGCGGAGATTCTCCGTCCGCTCCGGACATGACGCAGAACAGAGG
>DVLC01000022.1 GCA_018715685.1 Candidatus Cryptobacteroides merdipullorum | reverse complement strand
AGCAAGAATCTGGACATATAGATGATCATCAATTGTAAAAATCGGACGACATTGTCCTCCGGACGAATGTACTAATAATAATTTGATTTTCAAGTTCATGGTTGACTTTATGCAATCCACCTGCGCGAGGCGGATGGCTTGCCGTGGCGTGAAAGGCCGATTGGCGTCGAAGGTGGACACCGTTTCCTTCCACCGTCGACACCGGCATGCCCTGCATACGCCTGCAGGCAGGCTGAGGCGCACAGATGGATTGCAGAACTTCGGGACAACGGTGCTCCGTGATGAAAATGAAATTACCTGAAAGCAATATGTTTTTGGGAAATGCCCTTTCAGGCCTATGGAAGGCCATTTTTCTAAGACCTAATGCTCCCAAGTCGGACCAGAAAAGCCGATTTGGAAGCATTATACGAGTTTAAAAGCTTGATTGACAATCTGCTCTGGAAGGATAACGCTCACAGGTCTGAGGTGTTTTCGTGGCGACTTGGGAGCAATATATTCCAGATAATCGGCCACACAGGCCGCCGCAGGGCTGATTTCGCAAAACATACCGCTACCAGGTTTTTGTTGTCCGCTGCTGTGACCTACGGTTTGCGCAAGTCCTGGGGTGCCGACGGCCGCGGCTGCCGCAAGGGAGGCTGTTCCCTAATATACCGCCTCACGAGCGGCAGGCCGCGGCCGATCCCGCTGAACAAGCAAAAACGGCCCCGGATCGCTCACCAAGGCCGTTTTTGTAAAATATACCACTCCTATGTCAATCCCGTTCCAACAAAGACGACCTGGTGCAAATCTTTCAGGAACGAGAAAAAGAAGCGGGATTATGCTCTACTTGTCCCTGACGCAACGGATCATCATTCCGGTATCCATGCTATTCTGCGAAAGTTTTCCGAAATCAGAACTCTTGGACCACATATAGTATTGCGCCTTGCCCTCCTCGTCACTCAGGGCGTCCGTCCAGACGAGCGACGCACCAGTAGGCAACATCACCTTCGAGCCGTCATTCCTGAGCTGTCCGGAAAGCGCGAACACAAGACTCTGCTCCCCGTCGCTGACTGTCTTGTAGGCGTCCGTCCCTCCCCACTGCATGCCATCGGCTCCGAACTCCTCGAAAAGTTCAGGTGAAGGCATACGCCATGTGCCTGCGGGAGCCACGAACGAACAAGGGTCTACCTCTCCGTTCGGTATTTCGGCATAATCAGAGAAAGTTTTGGCTTCAGGCCCGTATGCCGTACCCTCGAACTTCGACGATGAGGTGGGATTCTTTCCGAGATCGATACCGTAGCGGCTCTTCCATTTGAAGTACATTCCCACTTCCTCCGGCGCGGCGAAAGTATATTCTCCGTCAACTACAGTGAGGAAGCCTTCGCTCCATATCACGGACAGCAGCGAAGACGAAGGCACTCCTTCCTGGACGACGGACGCACCGGTATCGGTTCCGTTCAGCCAGATGCCGAGAGTACGCTCCTTTCCGGTGTTCTCCGGCACCCGGAGAGTCACTTCTCCGGAGCTTCCTACACATGTTCCGGCCGCCACTTCCTGCCCAGATTCGTCCTTGACGGCAACGGGGAATTCAGCAAGGTCGCTCTCGTAGCGGACAACAAGGTCAAAGGCTTCATGGCCGGCCTCGCGGGGCGTATGTGAACGATAGATGACATAATCTTTCATGCCTGGCTGCACGAACGACGCACCAGTATATCTGGAATTGACGAATATCTTCCACTCGCGCGCCTCCGTATTGTCATTCTGCGGAACCGTCAGAGTCACATCCTTGCTGTCGGGACCGGCATCAGCAGCCACATACTCCCCGTCTTCCGCCTCGATGGCGACTTCATAGACCGGGAACTCGCCGGGATCAGTCACCACTGTGAGAGCGAATTCCGCGTTTGTCTCCACTTCTTCCGGCGAATGGGACAGATATGAAGGCTGGCGGACGTTCTTCACGCAGCGCAGCGAGGCCATGTTCGTGCCGGAAAGATCAAAATCCACCAGAGAGTACTCTGCGTTCAGCACATAGATGACTCCTTCGCCATAGTAATTCTCTCCCAGGCCCCAATAGCCGGCGAGCTGAGACTGCCCGGAAACGGTTCCGGTGGCGATTTCCATCGAGCCGCTGAAAGGCATGAAGAAGGAAGAGTTCATATATCCCATGCCCTTTATGCCGTCAAGTTCATGCTCGTTCCCATAGTCCTCCATTTCAAACAGACGGGAAAGCTCAAGATAGGTGGGAGTTCTGAAGCCGGGGTCCACCATGGAGCAGGGATCCATTTCCGAATCTCCGTAAGGGATGTCGGCCAACGCGATGGCTTCAGCCTCCGGCTTGTAAGCCGTTCCCTCGTAGTTCCCGTCCGAAGGGACACCATAGATGCTGCCGTTCCTGAAGAAGTATCCGGGATCGGACATCCTGTCCGCGAGAGCGAACCGCCCGTCCTTCACGGTCACATTCGCCCTGGCCCACCAGAAGTCTCCTACCTTGACAAGAGCGGACTCCTGCTTCGCCTCGACGATGCGGGTCCATTCTCCTTCTGCATCGGCATCCGACATCTCGACCACGATGTCGCGCTCACTCTCGCTGTAGTTGGGAGATATCACCACCGTGATCTCGTCGACAGGTGTCGTCACAGCCACGGGCTCACCCACGATGCCGCCCTCAGTAACCCTGTACTGCCACTCCACGAAAGTCGGAGCGGTTGATCTGGTCTCGATTTCCGTCTTCAGGTGAAGTGTGTACTCGCCTCCGTTGTAGGGAATCATTTCCGGAACATCCGATGACTCATAATCGGTCACAATGTAGTCACCCCCCGGCAGAGGGCCTTTCCCGCACGCGGCCGCCACCATCAGGATGGCCAGAACCGCCTTAAGATTGTTCTTGATTGACATGATTGAATTACTTTATTTTGGTTGAAAATCAAGCATTGGCTGACAAACATAGGGAATTTATCTTCTTGCTCCAAATTCAAAAATATCGGGGAAATATCGTATATTACGGAAATTTCATACATTACCGCCATGAAACCTTATTCTATTATTGCGGCAATCGTCGCATCAGCGCTGCTTGCCGCCGGGTGTACCGGCATAGGGCAGTCCATAAGCCTCGATTCGGAACCCGGCATACTGGCGGCAACTGGAGGTACGACAGATTTCACTTTCACCCCCCCCTATGCATGGTCAGCCGACATCCGCACCGATGAAGGCGTAGACAGCTGGATTTCCATCAACCCGACATCGGGCGACGCAAGCCGGCAGACCGTTACCGTTTCCGCCGGACCGAATGAAAGAGCGGACAGCCGCATCGCATTCATCGACATTTCTTCAGGAGATCAGTTCCTGTCAGTACAAATCACACAGCTCGGCACAGACGATGAAACGCCCGGAGGCGACATCGAAGCCCCGCCTGTCGAGATACCAGCCACATACATCCGCCATATCAGGATTCTCGATCCTTCGGAGGGCAATGAAGACAATTTCAGTTTCGAATACGACGGCGAAGGCAGAGTCACGACAATACGTGGCGACAGCCGACTCGATGACGAATATTCCATGTACTACTACACGATATCCTACGGGAAACGGTCGGTCAGCATCACCGGAGATGACGGGATAAACGTAGAAGCCACGCTGGACAGCGAAGGCCGGGCGACAGAAGTAGAATACAGCGAAACTTACGACGGGAGAGAATACGCTTCGGATATCACGCTCACTTATGACAGCGAAGGACGGCTCGTCAAAGAAACCAGCACTGACGGATATTCCGAATCAGTCACGGACTATATATGGACGGACGGGAACATCGCCCGCGTGCATTACGAATACTATGATACGGACTATCTCTACTCCTCCTATCCCAACACCGGAAATATCGACATAAACTGGCTCATGACGGGAGGCTACGGCAGCGGTATCGCACCGCTCGGCATCATCGGAATGCTGGGAACCCGCTGCACGGACTATGCTTATCCCGACTACTGGGACGCCGTTCTCCTGTCGCCGGATCAGCAGCAGATTGCGGTAAGCGAAGACGACCTGGACAAACCGGTGGAAAAGGAAGGATTTTACTACGAATATGGCGAGCCCGAGATCAGCTATCTTTTCGAAGGGCCGGAAGGATGCCTGAGCTACATCCACATGGAAAAACCTCTGGAACAGGTGCACTATCTCCAGACCGGCATAATCACGGATTATGATCCCTATGCTTATGAAATCCGCGAGGACGGCAAGAAATATTACTACGTCCTCACCATAGAGTGGGGCGAACGCGAGGAGACATACCGCGAAACCGTATCGATCCATCCTCAAGAAGTGACCGTCGACTACTGAAAAAATACGGACAGACGGCTGTCTAACACCTGGTCCACGACTCCGGAACACGCCGGACAGCACAAAAAAAAGGAAGCGACACATTGCCGCTTCCTTTTTCCAGCTATGGGGAGACCCGATTAGTCGTTCAGAGAAAAACGCCTGAATGCGAGCACCTTGATATCCTTGTCAGTTGCGGCGATGACCTCCTTTACGGACTGCTTGCCGTCGCCCATCTGATACTCCTGCTCCATGAGGGTCTGCTCCTTGAAGAACTTCTGGAGACGTCCGTGAGCGATGTTGTTCACCATCTGCTCGGGAAGGCTCGCGGCCTTCTGCTCGCCTACGGTCCTGATGATCTCACGGGCCTTGTCGGCCTGCTCGGGAGTCAGCCAGCCCTTCGCGGTGTTGGACTCGATGTGATCCTCGCTGTCGACATGCGCGGGATTGATTCCGGCCTTTTCGAGAGCGGCGTTCACCGCCTTCTGCACGAGCTCTTCCTTGGTCTTCTCGACAGCGACCTTAAGCTCGTTGTCGATGACCTCCTGAGGGCATTCCTCGGGTGAAACTGCGACGGGATTCATGGAAGCCACCTGCATCACGATACCCTTTGCGAGCTCCGCGGGAACTTCCTTGTTGAAGCCCACGATCGCTCCGAGCTTTCCGTTGAGAGTATGCACATACTCCGCAACGAAAGGAGCCTCGATGAGGGAATAGTAGGCGAGGACATGCTTCTCGCCGGTCTTTCCGGTCTGGGCCTCGACCGCTTCCTCGACGGTGTAGCCGTCGGACATGCGGCAGGCCTTGAGCGCCTCAAGGTCTGCGGGGCACTGCGCGATTGCGACGTCGGCGATTGCGTTCGCAAGATTCTGGAAATCCGCGTTGCGGGAAACGAAGTCGGTCTCGCAGCCGAGGCATACGATCAGAGCCTTGTTTCCGGAGATGCGGGTCTTCACCGCTCCCTCGGAGGTCTCTCTGTCCGCACGCTTGGCGGCAACCATCTTGCCCTTCTCGCGAATGATGCCGATGGCCTTGTCGAAGTCGCCGGCGGCTTCCTCGAGGGCCTTCTTGCAGTCCATCATTCCCGCAGAAGTCATCTTGCGCAACTTCATTACGTCTGCTGCTGTAATAGCCATAATATCTTTATCTAACTAACTGATGGAACATTATTCTTCAGCCTTGGGCTCCGCGGCCGTCTCTGCGGCTGCCTCTTCGGCGGGCTTGCCTCCCTTGCGGGAACGGAGCTTGCGGGATGCGGCGGGCTTTGCGTCATTGTCTTCGGAAGCCGCTGCAGCCTCCTTGTCCTTCTCGAGCTTGCGCTCGTCAAGTCCTTCCTGGATGGCCTTGCAAAGAATGTCGACGATGCACTCGATGGAGTTGGTGGCGTCGTCGTTTGCCGGTATCACATAATCAATAGGGGTGGGATCGCAACAAGTATCAACCATTGCGAATACCGGAATGTTGAGACGATTGGCCTCCTTCACGGCGTTTGCCTCCTTCTGTACGTCCACGATGAAAAGCGCGGAGGGAAGGCGGCTCATGTCGCGTATGGAGCCGAGGTTCTTCTCAAGCTTGGCCCTCTGGCGGTCAACCTGAAGGCGCTCTCTCTTTGCAAGCTTGTCGAAGGTTCCGTCCTCCTTCATCTTGTCGATGGTGGACATCTTCTTGACAGCCTTGCGGATGGTGGGGAAATTGGTAAGCATGCCACCGGCCCAGCGCTCGGTGATCGAAGGCATGTTGACTGCGGTAGCCTTTTCCTTGACAATATCCTTCGCCTGCTTCTTGGTGGCCACGAAGAGGATCTTGCGGCCGGATCTCGCCAGCTGCTTCATCTCTTCGGCCGCCTCGTCTATCTTGACGACCGTCTTGCGCAGGTCTATCACATGTATTCCGTTCTTCTGGTCGAAGATGTAGGGAGCCATCTTAGGGTTCCACTTCCTGGCCAGGTGCCCGAAATGTACACCTGCATCAAGCAATTCTTGGAAATTTGTGCGTGACATTTTCTGTTTATCTGTTTTTTGTAAACTGTCCCCGTTCCGGGGTCTCTTTTCTTCAAGGCGGAGTAGCGGGTCATTCCGGTCTCCGGCCTTTTCCGCAGCAGGGCAGCCATCTCCAGGATGGTTTGATAACCGCTGCTGTGCCGTAAATCATAAATATGACTAACGTTTGCTGAACTGGAAGCGGCGGCGTGCACCGGGCTGACCGGGCTTCTTGCGCTCAACCTCACGGGCGTCGCGGGTAAGGAAGCCTGCTGCCTTGAGTGCAGGACGGTATGCTTCTCTGTTCACCTCGCAGAGGGCGCGGGCGATACCGAGACGTACAGCCTCGGCCTGTCCCTTGATGCCGCCACCCTTGATGGTGATCTTGACATCGTACTGACCGAGTGTTCCGGTAACCTCGAAAGGCTGGTTCACCACATAACGGAGCGAATCGAGAGGGAAATAGGTCTCGAGGGGGCGGTCGTTGATGGTGATGTTGCCTGCGCCGGCCGTGAGATAAACGCGAGCCACAGCTGATTTACGTCTTCCAAGGGCGTGTGTCTGTTCCATTTGCTCTGTTTAAATTTCGTCCAACTTGATAACTTTAGGGTTCTGTGCCTGGTGAGGATGCTCGGGTCCTGCGTAGATGAACAGGTTGTTGAGCAGATCGGCGCCGAGGCGTGTCTTGGGGAGCATACCCTTCACAGCTCTCCTGACGAGTTCGGTGGGTCTCTTGGCGAGGATCTCCTTGGGTGTCGTGAAACGCTGTCCTCCGGGATATCCGGTGTAGCGTGTATAGACACGGTCCGTCATCTTCTTTCCGCTGAGTGAAACCTTCTCGGCGTTGACCACGATGACATTGTCACCGCAGTCCACGTGAGGGGTGAACCCGGGCTTGTTCTTACCGCGAAGAACGAGCGCCACGCGGGATGCGAGACGACCAAGAGCGAGATCAGTCGCGTCAATGACAACCCACTTCTTGTCAACGGTCGCACTGTTCAGCGATACCGTTTTGTAGCTTTGTGTGTCCACTGTCTTGATCTTTAAATAGTTAATAAAAATTGCGATCCCTACACAAAATAGGGGTCGCAAAGATAATCAAATATTTCTTAAAATCAAAAACTGCCGTTCCTATACCAGCAGCCTGGCCTGGACGAATCCGTTGATCGCAACGACCGCGAGCAGAATGCAGATCAGAGTGGCGACGATGATGCCGATCACCTTGACGCGCTTGAACCATACGCTGCCGTCCCAGCCTACTGTCTGGAACATGCTCCAGAAGCCGTGGGTGAGGTGGAACCAGAGGACCACGAACCACACGAGGTAGATAGCGAGAACCCACCAGCTGCCGAAGGTGGCCATGAGAAGGTCGTAGGGGTTGTCCTCGTAGTTGCCGATTCCGAACATCTCGGGAAGCTGCATGTAAGCCCAGAAATGGGTGAGGTGCACCGCGATTCCAAGGATGATGAGCATTCCGAGCACGAACATGTTGCGGGCAGACCATGAGTCGGTGGCCGCGCGGCTCTTCACCTCATAGCGCTTGTAGCCGCCGCGCGCACGGATGTTCTTCCATGTGAGCCAGCATCCGTAGAGGATGTGCACCAGGAAGCCGAGGGCGAGCACGGGGACCATGATGGAGATGACGGGGGTGGACATGAAGTCGCAGCCCAGCTTGAAGAGTCCGTCACCTGCACTGAAGAGCTTGTCATCAGCCGCAACCACGCCGAACTTGCCAGTGAACGAGTCGATCACCGAGAAGAAGTTGATGGTGGTGTGAAGAAGCAGGAAGATGATAAGAAACGCGCCGCTCACTGCCTGGACGAATTTCTTTCCGATGGATGAATTGAATATGAACATTTTTCTGATATTTAGTCTCGGATGTTGTATTCCACAGGGTGCAAATATAGTCCTTATCTTGCAAGTTTCATAATTTTCAAATACTTTTGTTAGTCAAACCACGATATATGAGAGTACTTCTTAAACTCAGCGGCGAGAGCCTCGGCGGCCCCGAAGGAAGGGGCGTCGACAGCCGCAGCCTCGTCGAATACGCGCATGAAATAGCGGATGCGGTCCGCGCCGGCCATCAGATCGCTGTGGTCAACGGCGGAGGCAACATCTTCCGCGGCCTTCAGGGCATGGGAAAAGGCTTCGACAGGATCACCGGCGACAGGATGGGCATGCTGGCCACGGTCATAAACTCGCTCGGCCTCGCGTGCGCCCTGCGTTCCGAAGGACTGACGGCCGAAGTGTTCACGGCCACGCCCATGGAACCCATAGCCAGATATTACAGGAAAGAGGATGCCGTGAAAGTCCTCGAGGAGGGAGGCGTGGCGCTGATTTCCGGCGGCACGGGCAACCCCTTCTTCACCACCGATTCAGGAGCCGCCCTCAGGGCGCTTGAAATAGGGGCGGACGCGCTGCTGAAGGGAACGAGGGTGGACGGAGTGTACACCGCGGACCCCGAGAAGGACCCGAAGGCGGTCAAATATGACGAGCTGAGCTTCAGCAAGGCGCTCGCCGACCATCTCAAGGTCATGGACGCCACCGCGTTCGCGCTCTGCGAACAGGGTCCCATCCCCATCATAGTCTTCAATGTGGAGCAGAAAGGCAATCTCGGCCGGCTTCTCGCCGGAGAGAAGATAGGCACCACGGTTCACGCATGACAAAACCATTATAATATATGTTGACAGAAAGAGCCAAAGAAATCGTCAATCAGACCGATTCCAAGATGAAGGAGGCCGTGAGCTTCCTCGAAGAAGATCTCAAGTCCTACAGGGTAGGCAAGGCGAACCCCTTGATTTTCAACAATGTCATGGTCGACTACTACGGCACGCCCACACCCGTGCCCCAGGTGGCCTCGGTTTCGGCGCCCGACGCCAAGACTCTCGCGATCCAGCCCTGGGAGAAAAGCATGATTTCGAAGATAGAGAAGGCCATAATCGACGCGAACCTCGGAATGACGCCCCAGAACAACGGGGAAGTCATCCGCTGCACCGTGCCCGCTCTCACCGAGGAGCGTCGCAAGGAGCTGATCAAGAAGGCCAGGACCGCCGGCGAGAACGCCAAGATAGTGGTGCGCAACGCCCGCAGGGACGGCATCGAGCTGTTGAAGAAGGCTCAGAAGAACGAAGGTCTGTCGGAAGATGCCGAGAAGGAGGCCGAAGCCGAAATCCAGAAGCTGACCGACAACTGGGTGAAGACCGTCGACACCCATGTCTCCCTCAAGGAGAAAGACATCATGACCGTGTAGGCCTCCGTGGCTACAGACTCTCTATCCGGTCCTTGAATACATTCCTCTCCGCCTCGGAGAGGAATTCTGTTTCTATGGGCAGCATGAACAGCCGCTCGACTATCTCCTCCGGCATCCCGGGGAAATCCAGCAGCCTCTGGGCGTCCTTCTCCGTGGTCATGATCGAGGCTGTGGGGTTCTTCCTCACGGCCATCTGGATCTTGGTTATGTCGGACCAGCGGTACTTGTGGTGGTCCGGGAAGCCGAAGCGCTTCTCTATCTTGTAGAAGTCACTGAGGTAGTCGCGCATCGGAGTGTCCCTCGCGATTCCGCTCACGAGTATTATCTTCTTGGAATACACATAGCGTGCTTCGGTCTTCTCGTAGACCCCTACGGGCTGTCCGTACTTGATTCTCGCGAAAAGCACAGCCTGCCGGCGTCCCGCGGCGCCTGTCCCCTCGCAGGTGTCGGGAGAATAGCCGCTTATGCCCAGCCGCTCAGCGAAAGCCTGCTTCTCGGAGCCGCTCAGCTCCGCCGGACACTTTGTGACCACTATGATGTCAGCTTCCGAAATCCTTTCCGGCAGGTCGCGCAGACGGCCGAAGGGAAGAAGCATGTCTTCCGTCACGGGACGGTTCCAGTCCACGAGCACCATAGTCCTCGCAGCCTTGAGTCTTCTGTACTGGAAAGCGTCGTCGAAGACTATGTAATCGGCCGCAGGAAACTCCCTGTACCAGCATTTCTTCGCCTTCTTGCCCGAAGCCAGCGCTTCGGGATGCTGGAGGAACTCGCAGCCTTCCACCCTGTCCTTGTCCACTGCCACGGTGGCCCAGGGGAACTTCTTCTTGATCTGCAGAGGCTCGTCCCCGAACATGGAGGCGCCTCCTTCCGGCATGACCTGCTGGAAGCCTTTGCTCTCACGTTTGTACCCGCGGGAAAGCACGGCGATGTTCCTGTCCATCCATTCGTCGCTGGCGCGGAGCGTCCGGAGCACGAGCTCGACCATGGGGGTCTTCCCCGTCCCTCCGGCCGTGACATTGCCGACGCACAGAGAAGGCACCGAGGGAGTATAGAACTTCCGTCCCGGCCTGCTGTAATATCTGTTCCTCAGCTTCAGCACCCAGTAGTACGGGAAAAGCAATATTCTGTCTATCATCTTATTATATTTTCCTGGTCTTGTAATGCAGCCACTGGCGCTCGTCTTCGGAAAGGTATTTTCCGAGAGTCTCGCAGACTCTGGCGTTGTAGTCGTTCAGCCACTGGCGCTCGGCGTCGGTCAGCAGTTCGGCAATCAGCACGGTGGTGTCGAAATGACAGAGCGTGAGTGTCTCGAACCTCCTCCACGACCCGAACTCGTTGGACCCCGCATCCACGCAGAGCAACAGGTTCTCGTGCCTGACCCCGTGCATGCCTTCGCGGTAGATTCCAGGCTCGTCAGAAGTTATCATGCCGGGCAGCAACGGAGTGCGGTTGAAATTCTGACGTATGTCCTGAGGGCCTTCATGAACTCCGAGAAAATATCCCACTCCGTGGCCCGTGCCATGGCCGAAATTGCGCATGCAGCGCCAAAGAGGCTCTCTGGCGAGAGAGTCTATCTGGCACCCTGCGGTCCCTGCCGGGAACACGGCCATCGCCAGATCGATATGCCCCTTGAGCACGAGAGTGTAGTCCTCGCATTCAAGCCGGGTGCATTCTCCGAGCGGAACCGTTCTCGTGATGTCCGTGGTTCCGCAGCTGTACTGACCGCCGGAATCGCATAGATACAATCCCTGCTCACGCAGCACCGGGGCGTTCTCGCGCGGAGTCACATAGTGAGGAAGCGCCGCCGCCGGACCGTATGCCGAAATAGTCTCGAAACTGTCACCCATGTATTCGGAAATCTCCGAACGCAGGCGGCCGAGCATGACCGCGGCGTCCCATTCCGTGACCACCCTGCCTCCCTGCACGGACTTCTCCAGCCAGTACAGGAAGCGCTCCATCGCGACTCCGTCCATGACATGGATGCTGCGCATCCCTTCAAGTTCGAAGCTGTTTTTCACGGCCTTCCGCAACCCTATGGGGCTTTCGCCTTCGAGCAGCGAGACCTCTCCGGTGACAAGAGCCTCGTAGAGACTCCAGTTCAGCGTCGAAGTGTCGACGAACAACCTGCCCCGGAAAGCGGACAGAGCCTGTTCGGCCTCGGAATATGCAAGCACGGAAACTCCCTCCGACTCCAGTATGCTCATGGTGGCGGAAGTCCGCGGATCTTCCTCCCCGTCCTTGCCCACATACCACTCCACGCTGTCGTCCGTCACGAGCAGGTAGCTGATCACCAACGGGTTGTATTCTATGTCCGCGGCTCTTACGTTGAGTAGCCAGGCTATCTCGTCCAGCGCGGTCACCAGCATGCCGTCGCAATCCTTCCCGGCCAGGAAGGAGCGCAGCCAGTCGAGCTTGGACGCCCGCGTCTCCCCGGCCTGCACGGTGAATACGGGCGTGTGCGGTATTTCAGGTCTGTCGTCCCAGAGCAGCGACAGCATGTCCGGCACGCTCACCACGGTTCCGGGAAGAGACTTCGCGAAATCCGCACCGGTGCAGAGGCCGTCCACGGCAATTATTCCGTCGCTTCCGAACTGCCGCCCGAGCCATTCAGGAATCAGAACCTGTTCAGGCACTCTGGTCTTGTGCAGCTCCACCCCGGTACCCTCGAGTTGCCGTACGGCCTGGATGAAATATCGCGTGTCGGTCCAGAGGCCGGCGTGGTCGAGCGTGACCACGAGATCCCCCGCCTCCCCGGTGAAGCCGCTGAGCCATCGGACCTGCTTCCAGCGCTCGGCCGGATATTCGCTGCAGTGCGGGTCGCCGCCCGTAATCAGCACGGCGTCCCAGTTCCTGGACCTCATGAGTCCGCGCAGCCTTTCGATTCTCTGCCGGTAAATATTCTCCATAGATTACAAAGATAATTTTTTCCGCAGTGATTTTGTATTTTTGCGGTCTATGAAAATCGGAAATCTCGATTTGGGCGAACGCCCTTTGATGCTCGCACCGATGGAGGACATCACCGACATCTCCTTCCGCCTGCTCTGCCGCGAACAGGGGGCGGACATGGTGTACACGGAATTCATCCCCTCCGACGGACTGATACGCGACGCTTCAAAAGCCCTCGCGAAGCTGCGCACCGCCGACGAGGAGGCCCCGGTGGGCATACAGATTTACGGACATATTCCCGAATCCATGGTGGAGGCGGCCAGAATGGCGGACCGCGCGGCGGAGATAACGGGAGGCCACGGCGCCGACGTGATAGACATCAACTTCGGCTGCCCCGTGACCAAGATCGCAGGGCGCGGCGCCGGCTCCGGAATGATGCGCTACCCCGACAAGATGGTCGCCATCACGAAGGCGGTAGTGGAGGCTGTCGGCAAGCCGGTGACGGTCAAGACCCGTCTCGGGTGGGACGACAACTCCAAAATCATAGTCGAACTCGCGGAGCGCCTGCAGGACGTTGGCATTCAGGCTCTCACGATCCACGGACGCACGCGCTGCCAGATGTACAAGGGAGCCGCCGACTGGACGCTGATAGGCCAGGTGAAGAGCAACCCCCGCATGCACATACCAATAATAGGCAACGGAGACATCACCGACGGGCCCTCGGCTCTGCGGGCGTTCGAGGAATACGGGGTTGACGGCATCATGATAGGACGCGCCAGCTTCGGTCACCCGTGGATCTTCCGCGAGATCAAGTATTATCTGGAGCACCGCGAGCCTATGCCGGAGCCTTCGGTCGCCGAGAAGGTGGCGCTCGCCAGGCAGCATCTGGCACTGTCGCTCGAATACAAGGGGGAGCCGCGCGGCATCTACGAGATGCGCAGGCACCTGAGCAATTATTTCAAGGGGCTGCCGGACTTCAAGGAGCTGCGCATGAGGATGGTGACGACGCTCGACCCGGCGGAACTGGAGAATATCTTCGGAGAAATTCTGAGAAGGTACGCGTAAATACGCGTCTTTCAGCTATTTCCAGGAACCGGCCGGATGAGCATATACATCCTCTCGCAGGCGGGAAAAACCTGCTTGAGGATAATATGCTCATCGGGAAGATTATATCAAGCCGGAGATGATGTCGTCGGAGACGAACCAGCGGGATTCGGGGATGCGGACGCGGGGCGGAAGGCCGTCCGCGATGATTCCGGCATTTTCTCCGTCAGCAGGTTCACCTTGAGTCCGGCCCTCCGATGCAGATACGAGGGAACCGTCTGACAGGCAGCGGCGGAGATCTTCGGGCCGGCACCATCCGGAAGGGATTCCACGGGAAGTGCGCAGGCCGAGCATGATGCGTTCCTCGCGCGCCTCGGCTTCACCAAGAAGCTCCCCGGAAAGCGACCATCCTGACGCTTCGCGGCTGTTCCAGCTTCTGCGGACGCCGTCGAAAGAATGCGCGCCCGGGCCGAAACCCACGTAAGGGGCACGCGTCCAGTACGCAGAATTGTGTACGGCCTCCCGTCCCGGAAGAGCCCAGTTGGAAATCTCATAATGCACATATCCGGCGGAATCCAGCCGCTCGCAGATACGCCCGTACTGCGCGGCGCACAGCTCTTCCGGAGCCTCAATGTATCTGCCGGCCGAGACCATCGCGGCAAGATCGCTGCCTTCTTCGACGCTCAGCTGATATGCTGAAACATGCTCCGGATGCAGTCCGCAGATGCCGTCCAGAGTCCCGGACAGCAGATCCAGGGACATCTGAGACAGACCGAATATAAGATCCAGGCTGACATTTTCAGCCCCGGCTTCCCTGAGAATGCCAAAAGCCTTCCTGGCGGCCCCGGCATCGTGACGCCGGCGCATCCAGCGCAGGATTCCGTCGTCCAGCGACTGCACGCCCATGCTGAAACGGTTCACTCCGAGCTTTATCAGATCCTGCACATACGATGCTCCTTTCTCCACGATATCTTCAGGATTCACTTCCACAGTGAATTCGTCGTAGCGGCCGCCGTCCAGTTCCTCAAGAACACGCTCAAACGCAGAAGGAGGCAGCACAGACGGCGTACCTCCTCCGATATAAAGCGTATTCACTCCGGCTGCCGGAGCTATTTCCTGTCTGCGGCGGCGTATCTCCGAACAGAGCTCTTCGACATAGCGTCCGACCAGTCCGGCATCCCTCCCCCGGCAGGCGATTTCAGAATAGAAGTCGCAATAGATGCAGAAACTCCTGCAGAAAGGGACGTGGACGTATATCATTACCTGAGCAGCAGCTCGGCCGAGCCGAGAAGCGACTGCTCCGTATAGGCCTGGACGGTATAGATACCCTTGGTGAAGTCGGGGATATTGTTCACATATATGCCCAGCTCCACTTCGGCACCCTGATAGTCGACCTCGCGGGAAGCGGTGGCGTCAAGGGTTTCCTCTCCGAAAGTGAAGGTAGTTCCCTTCCCGTCAAGCAGCAGGTTCCCTGAGGGGTCGGTCACCCTGACATACACGCGCACCGGACCACGGGCCGCAAGTTCGTTCTCCACGAGACTCAGCGTCACGAGCAGACGGGCCACCCGGGTGCTCCTGTCGGTGATGCGGTCGCTGGCGTTGAAAGCCTCCATCCTCAGGCCGCGGGCCTTGAGAATCGAGCCGGCCGTCACCTTGTCGGTGAGGCTCTCGACCTGTTGGGTAAGTTCCTGGTTCATGCGCCTGCTGTCGGCGGCCTCCCTGCGGGCTGACGCGGCTTCTGCTGTCAGCTGCTTGTTGAGCGTGTTGAGCGAGTCGATCTGCACGATGTACCCGCGCATGATGGAGCGCAGGGTGCCGAGCTCCTTCTCGTACTGACGTATCTTGCTGCGGTTGGTGGCCTCGGTCACGCGCACCCTCTCGATGAGCTGGGCGATCTCCTCCCTCGAGGAATCCAGCTGATAGTTGATGGTGTCGTATTCCGAAGTCAGGTCGGCGTAGTCGTTCTGCAGCGCGATCAGCTGCTCGGTGAGATCCGTCTTCTCCTCGTTGAGCTGGCTCACGAGTTTGTTCTTCGACATCATGACGTATGCAAGAGCGGCGGCGAGTGCGATCGCGACCACTATCATTATGATCATGACTGTCCTGAGACCTCCGTTGGCCTTCTTCTCGGCTTCGCGGCGCTCAAGCTTCTCAAGCGGGTCTTCTCTTTCCATAATAGTCCATTTTTTGAGTCAACTTACAAAAATAACAAAAATTGCTAATTTTGCGCTTATGAAGTATTTTATCAGATCAGTCAAGTACTTTTTCTACTTGCTTGTCATTCTCGCGATCATCATCACGATACTGGTGCTCGCCGGCTTCGTGGAAGCCGACATCTCCAAAATCTTCGTCAACGGCTACGACTCGCTGTGGCAGATATGCCTGATCATGGCCGTCTTCGCCGCGATATATCCCCGATTCGGCTTCTCGTCGCGGACCGCGCATGTCTACGGTTCGCCGGAGGATGTCAGACCGCTGCTGCTGAAGGTCATGGACCTGCACGGCTACAGACTCGAGAAGGACGGCGGCGACAGCCTGACCTTCGTCAAGCGTTCCGTCATATCAAGGTTGCTGAAGATGTGGGAGGACAGGATCACCGTATCTTTCGATGTCGCCGGGCTCAGGCTCGAAGGCATCTCCAAGGATCTCGTGAGGCTGGTCTCAGGGCTTGAGGCTAGTCAGAGAGAAGATGTCTAGCCGCGGCGTCAAGGGCTGACCAGAACTCCTCGCCGAAATTCTCTTCCAAGGGACGGCGCAGAAACTCATAGACACGGATATTCTCCCTGCGTCCCTTGTCGAAGGCCGGACGGCAGATATCCCAGTGGTGGACGTTCAGGGCCAGCGAACCTCCGGTCAGTTTCGTGACCCTTATCGGATACAGCGAGCAGGATACAGGTTTTCTGAATCCTGCTTTTTCTATGGCGCACAGCGCCTCTCCGGAAGGGCCGAAATGGCAGTACGCACACTCGCAGCTGTCCTTGACCAGAGGTGTGACCATGTCTCCGTCCCTGTCGATCTCGAAGAAGCCGGACTTCTCGGCCGCATCCCTGCCCTTTTCGCTCATCAGGCCGCTGAATCCCGGATAGTCCCTTTCTATCCGCTCCGGCTCGTCCTCCGACATGGGCGCGCCGCTGTCGCCCACGATGCAGCAGGCGCCGCGGCAGGCTTCATAGTCACATGCGAAATAATCCGCGACTACATCCTCCGACACGAGGATGTCACCTATCTGTATTATTGTTCCGAATTTTCTTTCCATCAGATTATCACATACTCCACTTCGGCGCCGCGCTGCAGCAGGGCGAGCACCTTCTTTATATCATCGGCCGTGAGCTCGTCGACCGCACGGCTGAAATTCGTGACGAGATCCTTGCCCTCGCTGTATCTGACAAGCACGGAGAGCATGACGCTTTCCGGATCAGTGCGCGAGTATTCGAATTCGCTGACAAGCACCTCCTTGTACGCCTTGAGGTCGGTTTCCGAGATTTCGAGAACTCCGAGTCTCGCCGTGACTTTCCGCACGGCCTCCAATATGGACAGCGGGTCTCCGGGCGACACTGATCCGGGGAGGCCGGAAGCCATGCACGGATGACAGTTCACATAGAGAGACATGCGCTCGGAAGGGAATATTTCAAGCTTGTCGGAAACTTCGGCATACGCCCCGCAGCCGGCCAGTTCCCGGACAAGTTCCTTCTCGATGCAGGCCACGGCCGCCTTGAACGCGATATAGTTGTCGATGGTATAGCTGACTGCGGCCGACATGCCTATGTTCACGCCGATTTCGCCGCCTCCGACAAGGCCGGGAAGCGATTCCGACATATAAGTCACCGATCCGGAGGCGAAGCGGCTGCTCACCTTCGGACGCGGAGAATATTTGTTCTGGCAGCTGAAACCGCCGACCGTGCGGGTCAGTTCCTTCTTGAGCATCTCCTCGTCAAGATCTCCGACAAGCACCAGCATTCCGTTGTTGACTTTGGAGAATTCGGAAGCGAAATACTTCTCGGCCCTTTCCGGCAGATCATCCCGGAGGTTCGAGATGAACTTTCGGTCGGTGTAGAAATAGTTCGGCCTCATTATGCTGTCCATCAGCGAGTTGACGTTACGGGGAGAAAGCGCTCCCATGTCGATGCGCAAGGCCTCGGCCTTGCGGTAGTACTCGAACTCCTCCGCGTCCGGTTTCCGCTCGCGGGATATCGCAAGCAGCGCGCGCATCAGAAGAGGCAGTTTGGCCTTCGGGGCCATGCCGGAGATGCGCATGTCGGACAGGCCCGCTTCGACTTCCATGGTGATGCCGTTCGCCGACAGGACCGACATGAAATCCCTGCCCTTGTGTCCGGCTATGGAACTCAGGGCGAGCATGTCCTCGACGAAGGCTCCTTCGCCCGCATGCAGATCGGGGACATACGAGATTCCGCCCCGAAGCATAAGGGCGTAATGGAATTCTCCCGCCGTGTCCATCTTCTTGAACACGACCCGCACGCCGTTGGCGAAAGTCCACATTTTTCCTCCGGACACCGGTTCTGGGGTTTCCGCCCGAAGTCTGGCCTTCTTCACTGCTCCGTAGACGCTCGAAGTGTCACTGAAGAAGCTGCGGTATTCCGCACCGCCCGGGCCGGCCTGCGCCCAGGCGTCGAAAAAAGTCTCCTTCATCAGCGTCCGGTCCACTCCGACATACGGCATGTCGTAGCGTAACGTGAGGTTCCTCGTCGAATCCAGCACCGCCCCCACGAAGCCGTTGAACAGGGAGAGCTCCCTGTCGACGGGAAGGCTCCTGCCCATGATGTAGCGGTTGACGGAAGTCTCCGAAGCAAGATTGGCCCCATAAAGATATGAAGCCGCGCATTTCTCGACATATTCCCTGTTGGACAGTCTGCGCCCGAACTCCGAGCGCTTGACTTCGGACTTCATCCTCTGCTTGGCGTCTTCGAATTCCTCGACCGTGGCTCCGTTCTTGTCGAGCGACGCGAACACCGAAGCCAGAGCCGAAGTGGCGCCGTCTATGCATTCAGCCGAAGTGAACAGCGAAAACGAGTAATACTCGTCTCCGGAACTCTCCGCGCTGTCATGGTAGTCGAAATGCATCTGTGCAAGAGGGATGCCCTGCCGCCGGAAGGCATCTTCAAGTCTCACCGACACGATTCTCCCGAGAATATACGAATAGGCGTCGGCGATGAGAGGCTGTATCGTGTTCATGAGGGCGGCAGGAAGTCTTCTGGCGCTGAAAATCGCATTGATGGCCGCAACATCCTCAGTGGAGTTGTATGTCACGATGATTCGCAGGGAGTCTCGCGGAGCCCATCTGTAGACTGCCGTGTCCGCCTGCCTGCCGAGCTTCGGCACGGTCATCGACAGCAGGTCCATTCTCTCACGGACCTTCGCGACATCGATGTCACCGCTGACTATCACGGCCTGCGGAGCGTCTGAGGAAGCCGCCACGTCGAAGATCAGCATCAGCGTCGAGTCCGCCACATCTGTATTGTAGACCGGCACGCGCCGCAGCGACAGTATTCTGGCGTCAGGCCTGCTGACCACATATCCTTCGCGGGAATAGCCCACCCCGTTGTCGGCCAGGAACCTATAGGGCGCACGGCCGCCGAAATGCGGCAGGGAGTCGAGAAGGTCGCGGGCGGCAGACTCGTCCGCCGGAGTCTTCGTCACGAGGGCGAAATCCGCAAATCCCTTCTCAGCCTGGTTGGAGACCAGATAATATTCGAGACCGTTAGGGAAAGCCCCCCTTTTGATCTCTTCCGCCACACCGAGCGCCGGCATATCCTGCCCGACTGCGGAGAACAGGGACAAAAAGAGCGCAAGGCACGAAATATGTAGTCTGATCGGCGGCATTTTCATACAAATTTAAAACTTTTTTATTAGTTTTGCTTCCGCTCAAAATTGCATATCATAAAACATCCATATTGTTATGAAGAAACTTATTATTACTATCGCCGCCGCCGTATTCGCTGCCGGCTCAATGAACGCACAGGATCTCGCCCAGGCCACCGATCTGTACAACACCGGAGCGACTTACCTTTCCAACGGCAGTCTTGAAAACGCACTGGAGTCATTCCAGCAGGCATACGACATGGCCGCAGCCCTCGGAGAGGAAGGAGCCGAAGTCGCCGAGAACTGCAAGAACATCATTCCCGAGACCAGCCTCAACCTCGCAAAGAGCCTCGGACAGGACAAGAAGTACGACGAAGCTGTGGCAAGACTCGGCACCACGGTCGAACTCGCCGGTGAATATGGCAATCAGTCAGTGGCTGATGAAGCGAAGGCCCTGATTCCCCAGCTTCTCATGCTCAAGGGGACCGACCTTCTCAACAGCAAGGACTTCGCAGGCGCCGCAGCCGCCTACAAGCAGATTCTGGACGCTGATCCCGCCAACGGAGTAGCAGCTCTGCGCCTCGGAATGGCACTTGCCTCCAGCGGTGACCTCAACGGAGCAATCCAGGCCTTCACCACCGCCGCCGCAAACGGCCAGAAGGCTTCAGCCGACAAGCAGCTCGGAAACATCTACCTCAAGGACGCGCTCGCGAAGCTCAAGGCGAAGGATTACGCCGGAGCTCTTGACGCCGCTGCCAAATCAACCGAATATAGCGAGAGCAGCACCGCCTATCAGATTGCAGGCCAGGCCGCACAGCTCTCCGGAAACAATACCGACGCAGTCAAGTATTTCGAGAAATATCTTGAGCTCGCACCCAACGCCAAGAACGCAGGTTCAATCGCGTATACGGTAGGCGCCCTCTATCAGACCGCAGGCAATGTGGACAAGGCCAAGGAGTTCTACACCAAGGCCCTCAGCGACCCCACCTACGGACCTGAAGCCCAGAAGCTCCTGAACGCCCTCAAGTAATAATGAGGTGTCTCGAACTGCTTGCTCCGGCAAGAAATCTTGAAATCGGCATCGCGGCCATCGACTGCGGTGCCGATGCCGTATATATAGGAGGCCCCGACTTCGGAGCGCGGAAGGCCGCCGGCAACAGCATCGAGGACATCCGGAGCCTCTGCGACCATGCCCATAAGTTCGGAGCCCGCGTGTTCGTGACCTTCAACACCCTGCTGCGGGCGGACGAGCGGGAGCAGGCAAAGACGCAGATGATCATGGCCCAGGAAGCGGGGGCGGACGCATTCATAGTCAGAGACCCGGCCATCTTCGGATGGAAGGAGATCCGCGTGCCGCTCCACGCCTCCACGCAGTGTGCCATAAGGACAGTCGAACGGGCACGGCGGTACGAAGCCCTCGGCTGCTCGAGAATCGTGCTCGAACGGGAGCTTCCGCTCGAAACTGTCAGGGAGATCGCGTCTTCGGTCAGCTGCGAAATAGAATTCTTCGTACACGGGGCGCTGTGCGTCTGCTACAGCGGAGAATGCCGCTTTTCCGAAAGAGTCAACGGGCGCAGCGCCGACAGAGGAGAATGCATACAGGCCTGCCGCTCACTCTACGATCTGGTGGACGGCGACGGGAATGTCCTGCTTCGCAACAAGGCCGTCCTGTCCCTCAAGGACCTGAATCTGGAGAACAGACTCGGAGATCTCGCCGACGCCGGGGTGGTATCGTTCAAGATCGAAGGACGGCTCAAGAACGCATCTTACGTCAAGACCGTGGTCAGAGAATACGACACTGCCCTCGACGCCCTGGTCGAAAGCCGGCCGGAGCTTTATGCCCGATCCTCCTTCGGCAGGGTCAGATGCGGATTCAAGCCCGACAGCGCCAAAGCCTTCAACCGGGGCTTCACGGAGCTCTATCTCGACGGAAAACGCGGCAGATGGTCGTCGATGGACGCGCCCAAGTCGATGGGCGAGGCGATAGGGCTGGTCAAGAGCATCCGCCGGCAGCAGACCCGGATGCGCATCGAACTCAAGCCGTTGAAAAACGGTCTCGACCTCCACAACGGCGACGGATTCGCCTTCGTGACCGCCGACGGCATAAGCGGATTCAGAGGCGACATCTGCGAAGGGCGCAGCGTCACGGCCAGGAACGTTCCGGACCTGCACGAAGGGATGACGCTCTACCGCAACATCAACTCCTCCTATGAGAAACAGCTGGAAAACGGAAGCTGCCACAGGGAGATTCCGGTATCGCTCAGGCTGCGCATACACAGGAAATATACAATCGAGACGGAGGCCGAAAGCCAGGACGGAAGGGTCAGCAGAAGCACCTTCAACGCCGACCTCGACACCGCCGACAACGGTGACAGAATCAGGGCCATGCTGCACGAACAGCTTTCAAAGCATGCCGGAATCTATGCCTTCTCGCTCGACAGGCTCGAAATCGATACCGCAGGAGGGAGGCTTCCGCTGTTGAGCGTCTCCACGATCAACAGCATCAGGAGAATGCTCGCAGACGACCTCGACGCCATGCCATGCATCAGAATCCCCCTCGCCACCGGAACGCCAACGACCGGGGACGGCGACGACCTTGAAAAACGGAGTCCGGACGAGCCTCTGATGCGGACCAGATACTGCGTCCGCCACGAGCTCGGACTGTGTCCCCGCTTTCAGGGAGCGAAGGCTCCGGACAGGCTGTTCCTGCTGAACAACGGCAGAAAATTCGCCCTGAACTTCGACTGCGCGGCCTGCGAGATGACCGTCACCGAAGCGCAAAAGTGACCACGACATCGCCGAAACGGCCGGAGACCTCGTCCTTGCCTTCAAAGAAGGAACTTGACAGCTGGCCGCGCCACACGATGTCGTCCCTGTCCTTATACGGGATGTTTATCTCGAAGCCATAGGATTTGGAATTATATTTGACCACGGCTGAACATTTCCACGATGTGGTCTTTCCTCCGTCGTCTTCGATTATCAGGAACGCCACATTCTCCATCTGTGGGGTCAGACTTGTCAGCAGCAGGGCGTCAAGCGGTATGGTCTTGCCGAGCTGTCGCCGTTTGACCACGACCATGAAATCCGTGACGGACGGAGTGTAAAGCCTCAGCTCCTCGTCGGTGGAAGCCTTGAAGCCGTCGACAGCCCCGCACTTGACAAAGAACTCCGAGGCCCCGCCGAACCAGGAATCGTAGTTGCGCAGCATCTGAAAGGACTTGACCAGCAGCATGCGGCTCTCATCTTCCCCGCCGACTATGGAAACAGCGGGAGCGTATTCCGAAGACGCGTCGACCCCGCTCTTGAGGAACATTTCCAGCGGCGTGAAACCGGCGTCGTCGTTGCGGTTTATCACCCAGACCGGGCGCGTCATCGCAAGCGCCTCGTCCACCAGGACGGAATCCACGACTTCGGCTCCTTCCGGGCCGTATTCCAGCACATAGCCCATGTTGGTCTCGGCTCCGTAGCCGGGATCATAGGTGATTATCGGAAGCGTCTCCCCGTCCCAGTCCTCCGAATAGGGCCAGTATATCTGAATGTCGGAGGCGGAAAGGGCGCCGATGTATTCCTCTACACCGGAGGCGCCGGATCTTGTCGCCAGTCTTGACGAGAGCCTCTCGACGAACAGCTCCCTGATAGGTCTGGAATAGGAGGCCGCCCTGGTTCCGGCACGTTCGTCACCGACTCCTGCTCCCGGAGACTCGAAGAGGTCGGCCATCATGTACTCTTCGTCATAGCCGTTGCCGGACGAGGAGCCCACGGCATCGTACACCTCAAGAAGGTGTTCCCGCTCATACGGAAGCTCGGACATTATCTCCGCGACTTCGGCAAGAGTCGTCACAGGTGGTGCGGGAACCGGGGAGCCGACGTCACGGCTGCAGGCGGCAAGCAGAAAGGCCGCAAGACATAAAATGGAATTTCTCATAATTCAAGTCTTTAGTTGCCGCAAATTTCGGATTCATCTTCCGATTTACCGCATATTAATCGATTAATTTTTCCCGATGGGACGAAAAATCACGGACGGCCGCCTCCGGAGCCGTCAGGAAGCACCGGACAGCCGCTCAGCGGGACGAAGAAAACTTCACGAATCTGTCTTTTGCGAAAAAATCGCGGATAATTTCCGTTTCCGAATATCCGGCCGAGCGGAAAATCTCCTCCGTCTCCGGGCCGAGAGCTTCATTTATCTCCACTATTCCGACACCGGTCGGGGCGAGCAGACGCGTCGCCGCCGTCGCCATGGCCCTGTAGAAAAGCAAGGGGTCGTCGTCAGGAACGAAGAGAGCGAGTCCGGGCTCATAGCCCAGGACATTCCTGCGCATCAGAGACTTCTCCTTCTCCATGACATAGGGCGGATTGCTTACCAGAAGATCGAAAGTGCCGTCTATCTCCGGGCAGGCGGCAAGAACATCGGAACGGACGAACACCGGAGCGGTCACCTCCGCGGGAAGCACGGAAAACTGGGTTTCCGCAAGGCCAAGCGCCTCCGGGGAGATATCCACGGCTGTCACTTCGGCGCCCGGAGCCCCGAAGGCGACGGACCAGGCTATGCAGCCGGAGCCGGTGCACAGATCCAGCACCATCGGCTTCGGCCCGACGGCACGCAGCACCCTGACGGCTTCTTCCACAAGCAGTTCGGTCTCAGGCCGCGGGATAAGCACCGCCGGATTCACCTTGAACTTCCGGCCGAAGAATTCGGCATACCCGAGCACATATTGTATCGGTTCCCCCTCCGAAAGCCGCTCCATGTCGTCCGCCAACACAGGAAGACTGGCTGCGGGAATCTCGAACTGCGGCTCGACAATATGCGTATAGCTCGTGACACCCAACCTTTCACGGCAGAGCAGAGACACCAGACCCCTCGCCTCGGGCGAAGGGTACAGTCTTTCGAGAGCCGCGGACGACTTCCTGATGAAATCCGCCAGCAGCACTATGAGTCCTCGATTATCCCTCTGAGGAATTCCGTCATGTCGATTCCCGCCGCAGCGACCATCTTGGGCACGAGCGAGGCGCTGGTCATGCCCGGAATGGTGTTGACTTCAAGGAAATAGAGGCCGTCTTCGGCGAGTATGTAGTCCATCCTGACCACTCCGCGGCAACCGAGACGGGAATAAATCTCCCGCGTGGCGTCCGCAAGTCTCCCGGAAATCTCCGCATCGATCACGGCCGGGCAGATCTCGCGGCTATGACCGTTGTACTTGGCGTCATAGTCGAAATACTCGTTGTCGGTCACTATCTCTATCGGGGGCAGGGTCGCAACCTCTCCCGCCTTCCTGTACGCGGCGACTGTCAGCTCCCTGCCGCTTATTCCCTGCTCCACGAGCACCGAAGCCCCTTCCGAAAAGGCGAACCTGACCGCCGGAATCAGCCCGGAAGGTTCGGAAACCTTGGACACTCCGAAGCTCGAGCCCCCCTGGGTCGGTTTCACGAAAACCGGGAAACTCAGGCAGGAATCCACCTCCGCGGCGAAATTGTCGAGATCCATGCCCTCGCGGACAAACACGTCCGGGGCGAACTTGACAGTTTCCGCTCCCCTCAGCCAGCTCTTGCAGGCGTGCTTGTCGAAGGCTATGGTGCTGACGAACGAGCTGCAGGTGTTGAAAGGCACCCCGATCATCTCGAGATAACCCTGCAGCAGCCCGTTCTCGCCGGGAGCGCCATGCTGCACGATATAGGCGTAGTCGAACTTGACCTTCTGTCCGAGAACTGTGACCGAGAAGTCATTCTTGTCCACTTCCGGACGGGCGCCCTCGGGAAAAGTCACCCTCATGGAACTGCGCTTCTTGTACGCGACGAGGGACCACTTTCCGAAACGCGCGAAAATCTCATAGATATCGTAGCTGTCGCCGTCGAGACGGGACGAGACGAACTCGCCGCTCCGGCATGACACCTCGCTCTCGGAAGTGTCGCTTCCGTAGATCACGGCAATCGAACGATATTTGCTCATATTCTTATGACGCTAATTGAAATAATAATCTTCCTCCTCAGAAGCTCCCGTCACCGATTCCGAACCTATATGATCCTCGCTGTAACCCCCGAGGAAGATACCCTCGGTGTCGCAGTCGAAAGTCAGGGCTCCGGTGGAAGGGGGAGCGAAGGTGTCGTACTCGGACCAGCCTATCGTCGGATCAGCCAGGCACTTCTGCATCCATATCCCCCAGATGGGAAGCGACATGTTTGAACCGCTTCCGAGGGCCAGGGAATTGAAGTGCACCTGCCGGTCCTCTCCGCCGACCCAGACTCCTGCGGTGATCTTGGGCGTATATCCTATGAACCAGCCGTCGGAGTTGTCGTTGGTCGTTCCCGTCTTGCCGGCAATCTGACCTTTGAGACCGTAGACCGAGCGCAGACGGGCGCCCGTACCTTCATTTATAACAGCCTTCATCAGGTCTACCATCAGATATGCGGTCTGCTCGGAAATCGCCTCGCGCTTGCGGGTGGAATATTGTCCTATCTCCACGCCTTCGCTGTCGGTGATCCGCGTCACGTACTGGGGATATATGTATGTTCCGTGCGAAGGGAACACGTTATATGCGGACACCATGTCGAACACATTGACCTCGGCGGGCCCGACGCAGAGGGAATAGACTTCGTCGATATGGGTCGATATGCCCATCTGGCGCATCATGGACGCTAGGGCCGAAGGGCCGAATTCCTTCATCAGATAGGCCGAGATGTTGTTGGAGCTCCTCGAAAGGCCCCAGCGCAGAGTCACGGTCTGGCCTATGTATTCCTCGCGGTCGGTGCTTCGCGGAGTCCAGGTCGTGCCGTCGAACAGCACGAAGGTCTGGGGCAGATTGACCACCTTGTCGCACGGGGTCATGCCCTCCTGCATCGCCAGAGTGTAGAGGAAAGGCTTGACGGTGGAGCCGATCTGACGCTTTCCCTGGCTCACGTTGTCATATTTGAAATAGCGGTAGTCCGGTCCGCCGACATAGGCTTTCACATGTCCGGTTCCCGGCTCCACGGCCACGAAACCGCAGCGCAGGATGGACTTATAGTAGCGTATCGAGTCGTCGGGCGTCATCGTGGTGTCGACATAGCCCTTTTCGTTCCATGCGAACACACGCATCTTGGCCGGCTGGCTGAACTGGGCGTATATCTCGGCGTCGCTCTTCCCCGCCCTGTGCTGAAGCCGGTAGCGGTCGCTCCAGCGTCTGGCCTGCTGCATCAGCATGTCCACCGTCTTCTTGTCGACGCTGTTGGCGAAAGGCTTGTTGGTCTTCCAGCGGACCTCGCGGTCGAACAGCTTCTGAAGATGGCCTCCGAGATATTCGTCGACGGCTTCCTCGGCATACTTCTGCATGTTGTAGTTGATGGTGGTGTATATGCGGAGTCCGTCACGGTCGAGATTATATTCGGAACCGTCGGCCTTCCTGTTCTTGGAGAGCCATCCGTAGATAGGATCTTCCCGCCAGCGTATTGAGTCCTGGGCGTAGTCCTCGGCATACTGGTAATCGGAGCGGCGGGGCTTCCCGGCGTTCATGTCACGTCTGAGCATGTCCCTGAAATAGGGAGCGAGACCGGCGTTGTGGTCGAGGACCTGATAGTCGAGCCTGATGGGTACGGCGCACAGCGAATCGCGCTGCTCCTCGGTCAGGAAACCGTTTCTTGCCATCTGCCCTATCACGAAATTCCTTCGCTGGAGCGAATAGTCAGGATTCAGCACCGGGTTGTAGCGCGTGGGCTTGTTGACCATGCCCACGAGCAGCGCGGCCTCCTCTATGGTAAGGTCGGCGGGCTCCTTGCTGAAGAAGGTCTCGGACGCCGCCTTGACTCCGTAGGCGCCGCTGCCGAAGAAGATGGAGTTCAGGTACATGTCCATGATCTCGTTCTTCGTGTAGTCGCGCTCGAGCTTCACCGCGGTGATCCATTCCTTGAGCTTGGTCTGGACCATCACCACCGCCGACCAGCCCGGGAAATTGCTCCTGACCTCGCGGCGCGGATACAGCGTCTTGGCGAGCTGCTGGGTGATGGTGCTGCCGCCTCCCTGGCTGGAGTCCTGCATCAGGATGGTCTTCACCAGAACGCGGGCGAGACTCTTCATGTCGATTCCCGAATGCTCGTAGAAACGGGCGTCCTCGGTCGCCACGGCGGCGTTCACCAGATAGGGCGAAAGCTCGTCGTAAGCCACGTATGTCCTGTTCTCTATATGAAAGGTCGTCAGGACCTCGCCGTTCTCGGCGATGACCTGGGTGGCCAGCTTGTTGTCCGGATGCTCAAGTTCCTCGAACGAGGGGATCTCGGCGAAGAGCCCCACAAGGACGAGCGCCAGTATCAGAATCACGAACGGAGCCGTGATCAGAATCCAGAACCATCTGACAATCTTTTTCTTGGTGCTATCTTTCATCGGCTTCTGTTTTTACCGCAAAATACTCGCGGTCAAAGCAAAACGATCACAAAATTAACGATTAAATTTTGAATTTTACCGAGTTTGTGATTTTCTTTGCAGAATGAATTTGCAAAGAAGTGACATGGAGGGGAATTTAGTTATCGTGGAATCGCCCGCCAAGGCAAAGACAATCCAGAAGTTCCTTGGCGACGGCTATGTGGTGAAATCCAGCTTCGGACATATACGCGACCTGCAGGACAACAAGCTCAGCGTCGACGTCGAACACGGTTTCAGGCCGGAGTACGTGGTGCCGGCCGACAAGAAGAAAGTAGTGGCCGAACTCAAGAAGGCGGCGGCCGGAGCGGAGACCGTATGGCTCGCATCCGATGAAGACCGCGAAGGGGAGGCGATCTCCTGGCATCTCTCGGAGACCCTCGGCCTCGACAAGGCCCGCACCAGACGAATAGTCTTCCATGAAATCACGAAAACCGCGATCCAGCATGCAATCGAGAACCCGAGGGAGATAGACCTGAACCTCGTCAACGCCCAGCAGGCGAGGCGCGTGCTCGACCGTCTGGTAGGATTCGAACTCTCCCCAATATTGTGGAGGAAGATACAGCGGGGCCTCTCCGCAGGCAGGGTGCAGTCAGTCGCCCTGAGGCTGGTGGTCGACCGCGAGAAGGAGATAATAGGCTTCAACAGCACGCCTTATTACAAGGTTGACGGAATATTCGAAGCCGACGGCGTCAGGGTCAAGGGAACCCTTGACACGAAGTTCGGCGACGCGCAGAGCGCGAAGGCCTTCCTCGAGGACAACGCTGACGCGAGCTACAGCATAGCTTCCGTTGACAGGAAGGAGGCTTCAAGACATCCAGCACCTCCGTTCACCACCTCGACCCTCCAGCAGGAGGCGGCGCGCAAGCTCCGTTTCCCGGTAAGCCTGACCATGAGGGTGGCGCAGAGCCTGTACGAACGGGGAATCATCACCTACATGCGTACCGACTCGACCAATCTTTCGTCTCTGGCAATAAACGCCTCCCGGAAGTTCATCACGGAAAACTTCGGAGCCGAGTATTCCCGCACGAGGCAGTACAAGACCCATTCGAAGGGAGCGCAGGAGGCGCACGAGGCAATAAGGCCGACATTCATCGAAAACACCTCCATCGAAGGCACAGAGCAGGAGAAGAAGCTCTACAGCCTTATCTGGAAGCGCACGCTCGCCTCGCAGATGGAGGATGCCAGGATACTCAACACCAGCATCAAGGTCGCGTCCGACAGACGCAGCGAGAAATTCACGATACAGGCCGCGGAAGTCCTCTTCGACGGCTTCCTGAAACTCTACATCGAAGGAGCCGACGACGAGAGCGGCGACGAGGAGAACGCACTGCTTCCGGCGCTGAACCCCGGCGACGGCATCACGGCTATCGAAATCAGGGCTGAAGGGAAATTCTCCCAGCCGCCCTACCGCTATTCCGAAGCGGCCCTCGTGAAGAAGCTCGAGGAGCTCGGCATAGGCAGACCTTCTACCTACGCCCCCACCATCAGCACGCTCACCACCGGCCGGGGGTATCTCGTGAAGTCCGATGTCAGCGGACGCAAGGTGCCCGTGACCAACTTCGTCCTCAAGGGCGGGAAGATCGCCGAAAGCAAAGGCAGCGAGACCATCGGGGCGGAGAGAGGCAAGCTGATGCCGCAGGAGATAGGAATGATAGTCTCCGACTATCTTGTGGAGAATTTCCCGAGCATAATGGACTACGACTTCACGGCCAATGTGGAGAAGGACTTCGACGAGATCGCCGAAGGGAAAATGGTCTGGAACTCCGTGATTTCCGAGTTCTACGGCGACTTCCACCGGAAAGTGGAGGAGACCATCAGCAACGGACGGTACAGCCATGTGGAGAGAATTCTCGGCGTCGACCCCTCCGACGGCAGGCAGGTCATAGCCAGATTCGGCCAGTTCGGGGCGTATGTCCAGAAAGGTGAAGGCGAAGACAGGCAGTCGGCAAGCCTCGCGAAAGGACAACTAATAGAGAATCTTACCCTCGAAGACGCTCTGGAGCTCTTCCGCCTGCCGCGCACCGCCGGACAGGTGGACGGCACAGACGTGATAGTGACCAAGGGAAGGTTCGGCCCCTACATAAAGTTCGGGGACAGGAACATCTCTATTCCGAGAGGCAAGGATCCGCTGACCATAAGCCTGGAGGAGTGCGAGGCGCTGATACGCAAGTCTGAGGAGACTCCGGCCGCCGGACAGGTCATCAGGGAGTTCCCCGCCTCGGACATCAGCATCATCAACGGCCGCTACGGCCCCTATCTCAAGCATGCCGGCAAGAACTACAAGCTTCCCAAAGGCTCCGACGCCGCGGCGCTCTCGGAGGAGGAATGCAGAAAGATAGTCGAATCCGGAGAGCCCACCTCGAAGTACAGACGCCGCAAGAAATAAAACCTGACTATGTCCAACTATCATATTGACGAAATCGACAGAAAGATTCTGTCCTTTCTAGTAAACAATGCCAGGATGCCTTTTCTCGAAATAGCGAGGGAATGCAACATCTCGGGAGCAGCTGTCCACCAGAGAGTCAAGAAGATGGAGAGCAACGGCGTGATCTCCGGATCCAGGATGGTCGTCAAACCCGCCGCGCTCGGACTCAATGTGTGCGCCTTCATCAGCGTATGTCTTTCCGAGGACAACAAGTACCCTGAAGTCGTGACCGCGCTGAAACATGTGCCGGAAATCGTGGAATGCCATTTCATCACCGGTCAGGCCGCCCTGTTCCTCAAGGTGTTCTGCTTCGACAACGAGCACCTGATGAACATCCTCATCAACACAATCCAGAGGATCCCCTACGTACAGTCGACCGACACCATGATTTCTCTCGACCAGTCGTTCGAGCGCGAAATCTGGGTCAAGGACTACAAAAGCACCTCCTTCAGAGCCGTTTCAGTGAAAGAATAGCCTCCCCGAAGACCAGATCTTCAGGAGTCGTGATCTTGATGTTGAAGCGCTCCCCTTCCGTCATCGCCACAGGAATCCCGAATCTTGCGGCCACGGACGCGTCGTCCGTGAAAGACGGGTCATAAGGCATGTCGTAGGCCTTCTTTATGTCTTCCGACAGGAATATCTGGGGCGTCTGCACGGCCACGGTGGATGAGCGCACAGGGTCCGGGACTTCCGGATCCGTCGATTTCAGCGTATCCACGACCGGCACCACCGGGATCAGCGCCCGCGTGGTCTCGGACATCATCGACAGCATCCTGCGGAACAGCTCGGGGCTCGCGAACGGCCGCACCCCGTCATGAATCGCGACTATCGCCCCGTCAGGCACTTTCGCGAGGGCGTTGCGTACCGACAGGAAACGGGTCAGACCGCCCTCGACAAGCCGCTGCATGCAGTCGAACGACTCCTCTGCGCACATGCGCTTCCAATCCTGCATGAAACGCCTCGGCAGCACCGTGACGATGCCGATGTCCGGCACCGCCTCGACAAGATTCTCTATGGTTCTCCGGAGTATCGGCCTGCCCGACAGACGGAGGAACTGCTTCGGGACTTCCGAACCCATTCTGGAGCCGCTTCCGCCGGCGACCACGACGGCATAAATCTTTCTGTCCATAAGTCTCTTTTACGCAAAATTAAGCAATTTTCACTATATTTGTAAGTTGACAACTTACAGTTGAGATATGGCATTTTCATTTTTAAACCAGGAACTCGCCATTGACCTCGGAACCGCCAATACGGTCATCTACCAGAACGACCAGATAGTGCTTGACGAACCGAGCATCATAGCGATCAACAACAATACGGGCAAGTGCATAGCCATCGGCCAGCAGGCCAAGCTGATGCAGGAGAAGGTAAATCCGGGTCTCAAGACGGTAAGACCGCTGCGCGACGGCGTGATCGCCGATTTCAACGCGGCCGAAATGATGATACGCGGCTTCATAAAGCAGGCCAGCAGCAGAAAGCACAGCCTCTTCACACCCAACCTCAAGGTGGTGGTGGGTATCCCTTCAGGCTCCACCGAGGTCGAAATCAGGGCCGTGCGCGACTCGACCGAGCACGCAGGAGGAAGAGACGTGTACCTGATTTTCGAACCCATGGCCGCGGCCCTGGGAATCGGCCTTGACGTCGAAGCCCCTCAGGGAAACATGGTCGTGGACATCGGAGGAGGCACCACCGAAATCGCCGTGATCTCGCTCGGAGGCCTGGTCGAGCAGGCCAGCATCAGGACGGCCGGCGACGTGTTCACCAGCGACATCCAGTACTATCTGCGCCAGCAGCACAATGTCAAGGTCGGCGAAATCACTGCCGAGAAGATCAAGATCGCAGTAGGCGCCGTCATACCCGATCTCGGAGACGAAGCTCCGGAGCCTTTCGTGGTCCGCGGCCCCAACCTCATGACCGCACACCCGGTGGAGGCGACTATCACCCATCAGGAAATCGCCCACTGCCTCGACAAGTCAATAGCCAAGATCGAGACCTCCATACTCCACGTCCTCGAGAACACTCCCCCGGAGCTCTACGCCGACATCGTGGAGAACGGAATCTACCTCTCCGGCGGCGGAGCCCTTCTGAGAGGTCTCGCGAAGAGATTCAAGGACAAGGTCAACATCGACTTCCACGTCGCCGACGACCCTCTCCACGCCGTGGCGCGGGGAACCTGCGACGCTCTGAAACATACCGACCGCTATTCTTTCCTTATGAGATAGGATGCCACAGGGACGAAAGACTTCCATTATGGCGAGCGCGGCAATCTTCATTCTTCTGGAGGTTGCTGCTCTTGCTATGCTGGACAGGAGTTCGACTCTTCAGGACATCTGGATCAACCGCGCGGCGCACCGCACCATGGCCGCCCTCTGGGGAGGGAGCGAGAAGCTTCGGAACTATTTCAGACTTGAGGCGGTCAATGACGAGCTCGCGAGGCAGAACGACAGCCTCAACCGGGAGCTCGACGAATACAGGAGGATGAGCCGGGCCCGCGAGGAGATGTCGGCGTCCGCCGAGGCCATACGCCCCTCAAGGGAGGTTTTCAGCTACACGCCCGCGACAATAGTCAAGATGAGCCGCAACCGTCCGCAGAACTATGTGATTCTCAACAAGGGAAGCGAGGACGGAGTCAGACCGCAGTCCGGGATAATCACCGGAAAGGGAATAATAGGGGTGATCAATTCCGTGGGCCGGCACTACTCCTACGGACTCACCCTGATGAACCCCAACGTCACGATCAGTACCAAGACCGGCAGGGACGGTATCACAGCGCCCATGACATGGGACGGACTCAGCTCCGACGGAGCCGTGCTCACGGACATTCCACCGCATTTCAGAATCGAACCCGGAGACACCGTATGGACCAGCGGCTTCTCGTCAATGTTCCCCGAAGGCATTGCAGTGGGCGTCACCGGAAGCTCCAGGCTCGTGGACGGCTCCAACCAGCATGTCGAGGTCAGGCTGTTCCAGGACTTCAACTCGGCGCATTATGTCACTGTGACCAGGAACATGGATCTTGAAGAAATTCAGAAGCTCGAAGACAATGCCGCATCGAAGGAGGCTGTGCGATGAACAGACTGGTCATAAAATATCTGCTGCTGCTCGTCGCGCAGATTCTGCTGTGGAACTATTTCAATTTCACCCAGTTCCTCACGATTGCGATATTGCCCGCAATGATTCTGTGCATTCCCGTGAAGAAGGGGGCCGTATTCGGGATGCTGGCCGCATTCTTCACCGGAGTCGCGGTGGATTTCTTTGCCGGAGGACTGCTCGGACTGACATCGCTCGCATTGGTTCCTGTCGCGGCCATGCGTCTGCCGGTAGTCAGGCTCGTGTTCGGAAGCGAGCTCCAGGCCAGAGGCGAGGACATCTCCTTCCAGCGTCAGGGCGGAAGGAAGATGGCGCTTGCGACCTTCATCGTGACCGCAGTCTTCCTGCTGCTGTTCATCGTGGCTGAAAGCGCCGGGACCAGACCCCTCTGGGTGGATCTCGTCAAGTTCGCGGCATCCCTCGCAGTAAGCACTCCTCTGTCCACTTACATCACCTGGATTCTTTGCTCCGAAGACAGTCAGAGATGGAAATAAACCGCAAGAACAAACTTCTGATGGGGCTCGCGGCTTTCGCCCTCCTGCTGCTCGGCAAACTGTTCTATATCCAGATCATCAACGACGAGTACAAGAAGGACGCGTCCAACAACTCGATGGTCTACACCGACATCTATCCGCCGCGCGGGGTCATCTACGACAGGAACGGCGAGATTCTCGTCGGGAACTCTGTCTGCTACGACATCCTCGTGACGCCGCGCGACGTCCGGGAGTTCGACACGCTCGCTCTGGCTGAAGCCCTCGACACCACCGCGGATTTTCTTCGCGAGCGCATGGCATACTACCGGAAATACCGCACGCGCATAGGCTACCGCACCGTGACCCTTCTCAAGCAGGTGTCGCCCGAGATCTACATGGACTTCGCGGAGAAGCAGTATCTTTTCCCGGGATTCCGCTCACAGGCCCGCAGCATCAGGGACTATCCCTTCAACGCCGGCGGCAATCTGCTCGGCTACATAACCGAGGTCAACGCCGATGACATCGAGAACCATCCGGGTGAATACGAGGCGGGCGACTATATCGGACGCACCGGGCTCGAATCCGCCATGGAGGAGGAACTCAGGGGTGAAAAAGGCTATCATATCATGCTCCGGGACTCCAGGAACCGCCTCCAGTCCGCATATCTCGACGGCCGCGAAGACAAGCCGGCGGTGCCGGGCAACAGCATCGTCTCCACCATCGACGCCCACCTCCAGCAGTACGGGCAGCAGCTCATGGAAGGTAAGGTCGGCTCCGTGATCGCCATAGAGCCTTCGACCGGGGAAATCCTGGCAATGGTCTCCAGCCCGGGAATCGACGTGGACGTGCTCGCGCACATCGGCCAATACTACGACAGTCTCTCGAAGGACCCGCGCAAGCCGATGTTCAACCGCACCGTGATGGCCTCCTACCCTCCCGGATCAGTGTTCAAGCTCGTCAACGGACTCATAGGGCTGCAGGAGGGCGTGCTGAAGCCGTCGGACAGATACCCGTGCAACATGGGGTACTGGTACACGCGCACCCGCAAGCTGGGCTGCCACGCGCACTCATCGCCTCTCGACTTCGAATCGGCGATAGCGACTTCCTGTAACGGCTATTTCTGCTATGTGCTGCGCGACATCCTCGAAAACGGCACCTATGGCTCCACCGCCGAGGCGCTCGACGCATGGCGGAAATATGTGCTGAGCTTCGGCTTCGGCGAGAAGCTCGGCAGCGGCATCCCGGCTGAACTCGGAGGGAACATCCCCACGTCCTCATACTACGACAGGATCTACGGCCGCGGACGCTGGAGATTCCAGACCATAGTCTCGCTCTCGATAGGCCAGGGAGAAATCGGGGCGACGCCGCTGCAGATAGCGAATCTCGCCGCGATAATGGCCAACCGCGGCTACTGGTATATACCGCATCTGGTCAAGGACTCGGAGAATGTCAAGATAGATCCCAAGTACAAGGAGAGACACTATACACTCGTGGACACAGCACACTTCGCCACTGCCGTCGAAGGCATGTACAAGGCCGTGAACGGCGGAGGTTCGGCCGGAGGCACCGCCTTTGCCGCGGCAGTGCCCGGACTCGATGTCTGCGGTAAGACAGGAACCGCGCAGAACCCCCACGGGGAGGACAACTCCGTGTTCATCTGCTTCGCCCCCAAGGACGACCCGAAGATCGCGGTGGCGGCATATGTCGAGAACGCGGGTTTCGGAGCAACCTGGGCGCTGCCCGTCGCGTCGCTGATGCTGGAGAAATATCTCACGGGCGAGATATGCCCGCAGAGGCAGTATCTTGAGAAAAGGATGCTCGAGACCAAATTCTTCTGACGATGGACGGAATGCGGAGCTCATATTCCTACGACAGAGGCATCAGGCAGACGGTGGACTGGTGGCTCGTCGCCTGCTATGCTGCACTCGTGGTGGTAGGCTGGATAAGCATCTACGCCTCCATCCATTCAACGGAACCCAGCTCCATTTTCGATCTCGGAAGCCGCAGCGGCAAGCAGTTCCTTTGGATGATGGTGGTCTTCGCCGTCGATCTCGTGATTCTGTTCGTCGTCAACCCGAAGCTGTGGGAAGTCCTGACTCCGCCCGCATATATCCTGATCCTGGTTCTGCTGGTGCTGGTCATCTTCCTGAGCGACAATGTCAAGGGCTCGCACTCGTGGTTCGAACTCGGCCCCGTGAAGTTCCAGCCCGCCGAAGTCTCGAAGATAACGACCTCGCTGATGCTCGCTCTCGTCATGGGCAGGCAGGGCTTCCGGCTCGGCAACCCTCGCGACTTCTTCAAGGTCACCATGGTCATCGGGCTGCCGATGCTGGCCATTCTCGGAGAAAGCGAGACCGGCTCGGCGCTCGTGTATGTCGGATATATCTTCGTACTCTACCGCGAGGGCCTGTCGGGATGGTGGCTGTTCGTTCTGGCGATGTGCATCCTGCTGTTCATCCTTACCCTGACAGTCGGCTGGTGGCTGTCGGCCGCGGTGCTGGCAGTCGTCTGCGGACTTTGCTGCCTGACGCTGCTGCGACGCCGGTGGAGGACTTCGCTGAAGTTCAGGAGACGGGTCGTGAGGTGGACGCTGCTGGGGTTCGCCGCCGGGGCCCTGCTGATATTCGCGACCGGATTCATCTTCGACAATGTGCTCCAGGACCACCAGCGCTCGCGCATCGAGGTGTTGCTCGGAATGAAGGAGGACCCCAGCGGAGTAGGCTATAATGTGCGCCAGTCGATGATAGCCATCGGCTCCGGAGGCTTCGCCGGAAAGGGCTTCCTCAACGGCACGCAGACAACCTTCGGCTTCGTACCGGAGCAGAGCACCGACTTCATCTTCTGCACCATTGGCGAAGAGCACGGCTTTCTGGGATGCTTCGCCGTCATCGCCCTCTATGTGTTCATGATATGGCGCATAATGCAGGATGCGGACAGGAGCCGGGAGGCGTTCACGCGCATCTACGGCAACTGTCTGGCCGCCTGCCTGTTCATGCATCTCTTCATCAACATTGGCATGACCATCGGGCTGATGCCCGTGATTGGCATACCGCTGCCGCTGCTGAGCTACGGCGGTTCGTCGCTGCTGGCGTTCTCGGTGCTGCTGTTCATATTCCTCGCTCTCAACCGGCAGGAAAACAAATATTTCTGATTATCTTTGCACCAGTATCAGCCTTGGTGGTGGAATGGTAGACACGAGGGACTTAAAATCCCTTGGACAGCAATGTCCGTGTGAGTTCGAGTCTCATCCGGGGCACTGACCACATAATGAACGCTGCATGAACCGATTCATAATTGCAGCATTCGTCGCTGCATCCTGCCTCGTCTACCGCGCCAGTGCGCAAGAAGTCAATACGAATCCGGTGGAACTGCCGTCAGCCACCGTATGGGAATTCGTCAAATACAACAATGCGGCCGCCAATCTGTATACCGGTACGGTCTGCATTGAAATTCCCGTATATACATACGAAGACTCGGACTTCACCATACCCGTGTCGCTCGGCTATTCCTCAAACGGATTCAAACCCAATATACAGGCGCCCGCAGCCGGCCACGAGTGGAGCCTGAATGCGGGAGGGACCGTTACGAGAATTGTGCGCGGACTTCCCGACGAAGAACGGAATCTGTCCACATTCGGATTCATGGAGACCCACAATGACAGCACATTGACCGGCGTCGGCCAGCTTGACGGATTCACGACCGGATGGGACAACGACGGAATAGAAGCGGTGAGTCCAACCCTATTCTACGCTCCTTACGGATGGGACAACACAAGCATGCTGTTCGACATGGAACCGGACATATTCTATTTCAACTTCCTCGGATACAGCGGAAAATTCCAGCTCGGCTATGACGGTGCCGTGCATTTCTACGACACGAACACCAAGGATTCGGAATTCGCTCTGGAGATACCGAGATATGACCTGAACGAAATCACGATAGTCACCGGTGACGGATTCAGATACACTTTCGGCACCGGATTGGCAAGAGAATTTTCAGGAAAGACCGGAACCAGCTGGAAGTTGTCGGAAATCACGGCGCCCAATGGCCGGAAAGTCACATTCGAATATACGAGAAGCGCGCGGCAATACGACAGTGCGGCAACTCTGACCTACCAATTCTTCAACAACTACGCCCCATCTACAATGAACTATTCTTTCAGAGGCAACTATCTTATCGGTCCCGAAAAAATGGCAGAAATAGACATCGACGCCAAGCCGACCAGGCCGAAGCTCAGTTCTCCGATTTTCGTATCCGCCTTGGACCGCATAGTTTTCGACAACGGATCCGCGATTGATTTTTATTACAAGACCCTTCCATATAACGAGAGCGGAGAAGGAACCATTCTGACCATTCTGCCGAAGCTTGACCGCATTGTCGTAAGCAATTCGGACGGAGAAGCCGTCAGGACATGCGCTCTGTCGTATTCCTTCCCTCCAGCCGAAGAAAGCAACAAGATTCCTTTTCTTTCAGAAATCGAATTGTCCGGAGAAGGCGTTTTCTCAATGGAATACGATTATGATGAAACCACGATATTTCCGAAGCACGGAACCTTCAAGATCGATCATTGGGGCTACTACAACAACTCCTCCGCAACCTACGAGAGTTTTTATGCGAAGACTGTACAGGACGACTATCTGCATGAATCAATCGGTACATCCGTAAGGAATCCGAACGGTGAATACTCCAGAATCGGCATGCTGAAAAGCATCACATATCCGACAGGGGGAAGAACAGATTTCGAGTACGAACCTCATGACTACAGCGCATACGTAACCTGCGAATATCCAGTATTCATCCCATACCTGCAGAATACTGTCGGCCGGAAAGCAGCCCCTGCCGGAGGCATGCGTATCAAGAGCATAAAGGACTATTCATCATCCGACACGACAAGTCCTGCATATTCGCGGGAATATTCGTATCTTGACAGTGAAGGCTATTCCTCCGGAAATCTTGCGCCTATGCCAAGATATGGCCTGTCATATACCAGAAGCACGCCACCGAACGAAAACATCAGCGTATTCCTCGGCTCATACAATGACCTTCTTCCAAGTGACGGCACCCATATAGGATATTCAAGGGTCGTGGAGACATTGCCGGAAGGAAGCAACGAATACCGCTTCATCTCATATCGGGACTGTCCCGACGGAAAGGTCACCAACATGGAATATACCAATATCAATAACTATTTATACGATGTGACATGCAACAGGAACCTGTCGGGAACAGACGCGCGCAATGCGATAATGGCGCTCATGTCTCCCACGATTTCCATGGAGTCCAAACGCGGGAAACTGCTTTCCAAAAGATCTTTTGACAAGAACGGCGACATGGTGGCCTCTCAAACTACTTCTTATGAATCGTATACCTATGCATACGAGAGCCTTGACAAGATATGGAACCTGCAAAGTCTTTACATTGGAGCCACCAGAGTAGCTACGGTCATCGGAGACATAAGGCCGGTGTCAGTCTCTACAAGAATTTCAGGTGTCACCGAAACTGAAAACTACAGCTATGACTCTTTCAGGAATCTCAAGACTGTCGTCAAGGACGGAAAAACTTCAAGATTTCTGTATGTTCAGGATCTGGATGACATTGAAGCATTCGATGACATGGTATCCGCATCATATTGGAACTCTTTCAGGTCAACAGCCACCGCCAGAACAATGAAACGGTTGAACATGGTCAATCTTCCGTTGCAGGAAGAGATCTACGACAAGAACGGCATCCTCAGCATACGAAGATATAATTACGGCTACAGAAACGCTTCCGACACATCGCTCGTAGTGGTTAAAAGCATAGAAAGCTACGATCAAACTTCAGAGCGATGGGAGACTGTCAGCCACTTCGACTACGACTCCCTCGGCAATCTCGTCGAGGCCACGGATCCCGACGGCGTCAGCACCGTCTACATCTGGGGGCACGGAGGGCTGCACCTCGTGGCCGCAGTCGGCAACGCCACCATAGAGCAGGTGGAGGACGC
>DVLC01000021.1 GCA_018715685.1 Candidatus Cryptobacteroides merdipullorum | reverse complement strand
CACCGGAGCGGAACGCGCGATGCCATGCGGAAGATGAATGCCCGGGAATTTTGACGAAAGCGAATTTTAGGGTAATTTTGAGCCGGATTATGTGACGGCTGCTGAAGGAAATACCGCAGTTTCTGCGAGAGGAATACCAGCTGACTGCGACGGTGGTGTTCACCGCCTTCTTCTCGCTCGTGTTCATGCTCGTCAGCCTCCCCTTCTCCCACAACGCCTGGTTCGAACTCGGCACAGGCGAGGCGTTCGGCTACACCGTGTCCTTCTTCGTGATAGGACTTCTCGTCATCATTTTCAGCAAGAGGCTCATGTACGTCAGCCGCAACAAATTCAGGATGAACTATCTGCAATATGTGGCCTGGAATCTCGCCGAAGTGCTCACAATCTGCCTGCTCTATACTCTGTTCACATTGAGGGGCAACTCCGCCGGAATCATAGAAATCAAAGATGCCGGTTTCGGTTCAATCTTCCTGAACGCCCTGCTCTACTGCTTCACCTCGCTCGTCATCCCGTACATAATAGCCGGCATGTACTTCACGATCATCGACAGGAACAACACTATCCGGCTGATGAACTACAGCGAGACAGTGTCGGACGAGCCCCGCAGAGCCGAGGACGAGAAGAAGGTGAGCATCTTCGACAACAGAGGCGCCATGAGCCTGTCGGTAAGCCTGAACAATCTGTACTTCATCGAGTCCGACGACAACTATATCAAAGTCTGGTACGCCGACAGCGAGGCCAGGCTGCAGAACTACTTCCTGCGCTGCAGGCTCAAGACCGTGGAGGAAAGCTTCAAGGGAAGCAGCCTGATGCGCTGCCACCGCAAATACATAGTCAACATCGACAAGGTCGAAGCCATATCGAAAGGCAACAGCGGACACAGCCTTATCCTGAGCAACCCCTCAATCCCGGAGATTCCGGTCAGCAAGACCTACGAGCAGCTGATACTTGAAGCCTGCACCGGCCGCGGGACCGTCAGTTGAGATAGAATCGCAGGCCGAGCGCAAGGCTGAAATTCAGAGGACGTTCGCTGTAGACGCTCTCGATGAAACTGCCGTTACGGAAATGCCAGCTGACTCCCGGCTCGGCGTAGATACCGATATAGTCATTGAAGCGGTAGGACAGACCTGCCGACACTCCGGCAGACCATTGAAGCCTGTCGTCATGTATACGGGCGGACATCTCGGAAGACGGCGAGCCGTTCACGAAATAGGTGGTTGCGCTCGTTCCGTAGACACACTTCTCTACCTCGCCGCCGGCCGTGAGATAGACATCGAAACGCCCCGGCGTCCACAACGAGAACCTTGCCCTGAACGGGATTCCGATATAATGAAGGGTCTGACGGATGTCATAGCGGTTCTCCGCCGTGCCCGACGACAGGTCGGAGACAAGGCAGGAATAGTTCAGGCCCGTTTCGACGGCAAGAAAGTCGTTCAGGCCAAGAGAAGCGGCAACGCCTACGCTTACGGGCTGCCAATATCTGGTATCGGTGGAGACCTCCTTGGAATTATTGTTAAGCAGCACCGAAGAATAGCTGTTGACCTGTTCTTTCGGGCCGAGAGACGACGGCGTCACGGCAGAACCGTACATTCCACTGTAGCCTGCCGAGCTCGCACTGCCTGAAGCCAGATTCGACGCCCTCAGGCTCAGGGACAAACGGCGGCTGCGGGAAGGCTCCTCGCCGGACAGAGAGGCAAACGGATCCGGCAGGGTCTCCGGCCCGGCGGAATCGGGCATGGTGTCAGACGCTGACCCGTCTTCCGAGGGAAGGCGCGTCGCAGAGCCGGTTTCCTCCGCCGGCAGTTCCTCTATGAAGAATTCCGGCTGATCCTTACTTTCCGGAGCCTTATCGGACGGTAATTCCGATGCCGGCGGGACTATGCGCTGGGGCAGAACGCCCAATACGGCAGCCTTCCGCAGACCGGACATGCCGTCCGGAAGAGCGGAGCCGGCGGAGTCCGCCAGCAAAGGTCCCGGCTCCATGTGCCGCACAGGCTCCGAAACACCGGGCGCAAGCACGGCCACGACCACGGCAGCGGCAGCGAATACGGATGCCGCGGCAGCGTACATGCGCCTTCTGCGCCTCGCCCGGCGCTGTCTGTCCCAGGCCCGGGAAACCCCCGCCGAAACGGCGTTCCATACCGAATCCGGCACGGGCTCGGAATAGTTCTCCATCCCGGTGCTCAACTTGTCCCGCCAGTCTCTGTCACCCATTTTTCCTGAATTCTTTTATTTTCCTGGCAAGCAGAGACCTGGCTCTGCTGAACTGTGAATATGAAGTGTTCTCGCTTATACCCAGAGCCGCAGCTATCTCCCTGTGGCTCATCTTCTCGAACACATACAGATTGAAAACCGTCCTGTAGCCTTCCGGAAGTTCGCTTATCATGCGCTGCAGCTCCCTCATCGGGATGTCATCGACATCCGGTTCGTCTTCCTCCGCAGTCTCGGGCAGTCCGTCGGAGGAAAGGAACTCGCCGTCGCGTCTTCTTGAGCGCAGGAACATCAGGGCCTCGTTGACGACGATGCGGCGCATCCACGATTTAAGCGAGCCCTCGCCTCTCCATTCGAAACTGTCGAGAGAGGTGAATATCTTCACGAAACTGTCCTGAAGGATGTCAGCGGCCGATTCGGAATCTCCGGTATAACGGCGGCATACGGCAAAAAGATACTGCGCGTAGGAGTCATAGATGGCTCTGACCGCAGCAGTATCCTTGTGTTTCGCCCTGCGGACAAGATCCGCCTCCTCAGGCTTGCCGCCGCCGTTCATCCGGAAAAAGAATTATCTTACGGCAAGGTTCTCCGTAATTTCAGCGGAAGAACTGCGGACGGAGGATTCATTTCCGAGATAGTAGTCGGTGTTCCTCTCGATAGTCCAGGTCTTGTCGCCGCCGTAGATGGAGTTGAACCTGATGTCGAGGTGATCGGCGTCGGCCAGACTCTCGTCAAGACGGAAGGCGATGATGCCGGTGGCCTGGATTCCGCCCATATAGTAAATGTCATCCTCGAGAGGATTATGACGGAGCTCCACGAGATTGGGGTTCTCCGGATCGGTCCCTGTAACGAGGTTTATCTCGTGGTAGATCCTGGGATCTCCCCACCATGCGCAGAATGTCAGGGTCAGGTATCCGTCTTCGAGAACCGTCCAGCTGTTGTCGATGATGGAGATGGGCGCAGTGCCGTAGACCTTGTCGTTCTCGTCACCGAGTGTCACCACGGCATCCTTGGTGCGCACGCTGTCAATCGCATTTATTGTCACTGAACGGTCGAAGCTCAGGCCGTCCTCCTCTGAACCGGACCAGGGTCCTTTGTCCGAGAAGTTGACGAGTGCCCTGACTTCCTTGTCCCCGTACGGTGACTTGACCATGTTGTCGGGTTTGAGCGTAGTCCTGTCGTCAAGCTGGAAATAGAATGTCCCCGAATCCGACGTCTTCGCGGTCACGAGGGCGTTGGGATAGAAATAATCTCCGTAATAGCCGTCGTCCTTCAGGCAGGAGCTGAGCATCAGTCCAGCGCCGAAAACGAGCGCAGCGGATAAGATTAATCTTTTCATGATCTTTCTGTTTAAAAATTTCTTCATTGTCTATAATGCAGGATTTTCGGAAACCTTGCATCATGCAATCGAAGAAATTTCAGGTTCGAAGACCTCGAAGCCGCAGGAATGTATCACGGACCTTATCCCGTCCATCATATCCTTATAGTCCTCAAGACAGAATTCCCCCGGGCCTTCGTAAAGTATCTCGAAGCTCAGTCCGAGATATTTCAGCAGATAGCCGCTCTCGAGGAATCCGTTGCGCAGGTAGAACTGCTTGCGGCGAATCCGCATCCCGTTGTCGGGGACCGAAGGGTCTATGGGTTCGATATCGAGCACTATTCGTCTGCCGGCATAGTGGTCGTGCAGGAGTTTGAGTATGCGGGTGCCGTAGCCGTGGGAGCGGGCGTCCCTGTGGACCGCGAGGAAGAAGACATACGCAAGTCCGGTTCCGGGGTAGACGGTGGTGAAGCCCACGAAGCTGTCCTCGTCATAGACGGCCCACACTTCCAACGCCCCCGAGGCGCAGAGGTCGAGCTGCATCTCCGTCTGCATGAGTTCCTCGGGAGGGAAGGATTCGCGGTTGACTTCGTCCATCAGTGCGGCGTCGGGGCTGCCGGGAAGTATTTTTCTGAGTTCCATGATCTTGATTTATTTCTAATTCTACTAATATACTATTATTTATCCCAACGGCAAAATCACATGGCACCGCAGGCTAACGGACAGCCTGTCTCGGGTCGGCTGATGTCGGGCTGCCGGCGACGGTCGGTCGGTACGGTCAGCTGATATGCTTGGCTGATGTCGTCGCAGGGCGATGCTGGTCGGGTGATGTCGCCAAGTGCGGATGTCGGTTGGAGCGCCTGTCCTCCGGACATAGAACACGGCTAACGACCCGCCACTACCGGAGGAAAAACGAAATGCAAGCCCCCCTTTCCGCAAAATTGTCTATCGAACCGGACAGCATAGGGATTCCGGGTATAATTGACATTATTTGTTGGCGACAATGACAAAAGTGCCCGCCGCGTGCTGGGTATTGAAATCCACCTTCGACGCCCATGTGCCTTCCACGGCCCTGGAGAGGGGTCCGAGCGCGAAGGTGGACACATTTCCTTTCCACCTTCGACGCAGACCGGCCTTCCGGGCGCTTCCGTGGCATGCCGGGCGCGCCGGTGGATTGCAGAAATGAGCTTGCCCCGGTCATGGAGGTTCGCAGTGCCGTCACACCCGGCGCCGATGCGGCTGATGTCCCCCGGGCCGCGTGGATTACTGAATTGCACCTGCTCCGGCCATGGAGGCTTGCGTTCCGGTCCGGGCCGCACCGATGCGGCTGCAACTCCGGCCGCATGGAAGGATTGCGTATGGATTACTGAACCTCCGCCCTCTCCGCCATCCCCGACCTGCCGCCGGCGGCCCCGTGAGGGAAAATGAAATTCATCTTCCACGCCGACCTGCCATCTGCAGCCGCAGGAGCACGGCGGCTGCGCCTGATGGAAGCAATTCCCTTCCACCGGGCGCGGCGGGCCGTGCTGCGTGCGCCTCCGTGGCATGGCGGTGCGTCCGGTGGTTTTCATTATCCTCCCCTCCGGAATCGGAACCGGAATCGGCACTGTAACCGGGATCGGAATCGGAACCGGCTCCATCTCCGGCGAATCGCCCACCCTCGGGCCAAGAGCGGATGCCGGCGTCGGAAACGGAGTCAGCATCGAAGCCTGAGCCAGCATCGAAGCCGGAGCCAGCATCGAAACCGAAACCAGCATCGGTATCGGAACCAGCATCGGAATCAGTGCCGGAATCGGAACCTGAACCGGAACCCAAACCTGAACCGGCGCAGCGTCAGCGAAATTTCCTCCGGCAAATCAAAGCAGCGAGACCGGCGGCCGGAGCGGTTGCGCAGGGCATCTGATAAAAGCTTTGAACCTCGACCGGTCTCCGTCTCGGGCCGCACGGACAGTCTTTGACGCGCCGGAACTCGCGACAATCTGCCTCATTCCGCCGCCGTCCGCCGCCAGGCGTGCGGAACTCCGGCCAACGCAGCCGCCTTTTCACGAGGACACTATCATGATTGCGCAGCCCGGCTTCCCGAATTGCTCCCGACTCCCCGGATTGCTCCCCGCTCCC
>DVLC01000020.1 GCA_018715685.1 Candidatus Cryptobacteroides merdipullorum | reverse complement strand
ACGCCGGCCCCACCGCCACCGGCTCCAACAGCTTCGATGCCGGAGAAGGCGTGCAGGCGTTCATCGCCGAGGCGGTATTCACCTTCATCTTCGTGCTCGTGGTGCTCGGGGCGACTGACTCCAGGAAAGGTGCGGGCAATTTCGCCGGACTGGCGATCGGACTGACTCTTGTCCTCATCCACATCGTCTGCATCCCTATCACCGGCACGTCTGTCAACCCGGCAAGAAGCATCGGCCCCGCCCTCTTTGACGGCGGTGTGGCACTCAAGCAGCTCTGGCTGTTCATCGTGGCCCCGTTCGTGGGATCGGCGTTGAGCGCCGGTGCTTGGAAACTGCTCTCCTGCGACGAGAAGAAAGCCGCATGAGGATAATAGGAGGCAGGCTCAAGGGCAAGACCATCCTCCCGCCGAAAGGCTACGAGGCCCGTCCTACGACCGACTTCGCGAAGGAGGGACTGTTCAATGTCCTTGACAACGAATATGAATTCGACGGGCTCATGGTCCTCGACCTCTTCGGAGGGACGGGGGCCATTGCCTATGAATTCGCCTCAAGGGGCGCCGAGAGGGTGTACAGCGTCGAGATGAACAGGGACAACGCCCGCTTCATACGGAGCGAGGCGAAAAAACTTGGGCTGGAAAATGTCACGGTCGTCCACAGCAACGTGTTCGACTTTCTGCCCATCTGCCGCGAGAAATTCGACATAGTCTTCGCGGATCCCCCCTACAGCCTCGAAGGGCTGGACGGAATACCCGACAAGGTGCTGAACCAGGACATCATGCATCCCGGGGCCTACTTCATCCTGGAGCATGGAGGCGAACATTCGTTCAGCGGACATCCTCTGTTCAAGAAGGAGAAGGTCTACGGCCGCGTGCACTTCAGCTTTTTCGAAAAATAGCAGGCCCTCGGTTTCGACCGTTCCTGAACATGTCCGCCTCCTCACGGTTCCGCGCAAAGCGCTCCATCGACGCCACTCGCCATGCTCAGGCGTCGCCCGCTCACTGCCGCGGGCGGCAAGCCGTTCTGAGGCGGACATGTTCCGGAACGGCTGCAACAAAGGTGACTATACAAGAATTCCGCGGCTCATCACCGCGGAATTGTTCGTTAATCTCGAAGCGGAGCCTGATCAGTCAGCGTCGCAGACCTGGGCGGAGGCGGGATGGGACTCGGGGACGATGTGTCCGGTCATCTCTCCGCTGCATGCGGCGGCGTTCGCCTCATCGGTGTCGATATGCATCGCAAGCGCATATTTGCTTGAGACACGCACGATCGTGTCTCCGAAGATCAGCTTTCTGCCGGTCTCCTGCTCAACCTCGACGGAAACCACCTGACCGTTGGAAACGCCGAACTTCGAGGCATCCTCGGGGGTCATGTGGATATGCCTGCGCGCAATGATGACTCCTTCCTTGAGCTCCACCTCACCGCAGGGGCCGACTATCTTGCAGGGCGCCGAACCGGCAACGTCACCGCTCTCCCTGATGGGAGCAACGATTCCGACGGCACGGGCGTCGGTGAAGGAAAGTTCGACCTGATTCTCGGGACGGACAGGTCCGAGAATCGAGCATTTGAGGCTGGACTTGGGCCCGACCACCTCGACCTTCTGGTTGGAGGCATACTGTCCGGGCTGAGAAAGAGGTTTCTTGACTTCGAGTTCGAAACCTTTGCCGAACAGGATTTCGAGAGTCTCTCGGGTCACATGCACGTGACGGGCGGAGGTCTCAATGATAAAATTGTTCATATCTCTTCTTGAATTATTGGTCGGAAACTATATGCATGGTGTCGCGCGCGATCACGAGTTCCTCGTTGGTAGGGATCATCGCCACCTTGACGGTGGAATCGGCCGCGGAGATGATGGCGTCGTCGGAACGTGCGGCATCGTTGGCCTCGTTGTCGATCTTCACGCCCATGTACTCGAAGTAGTCGCAGACCTGACGGCGCAGCCAGGGATTGTTCTCACCTATTCCGGCCGTGAACACGATGAGATCCACACCTCCCATCTCGGCGATGTAGGCTCCGATGTTCTTGACGGTGTCGAGAATCAGCTTCTTTATCACCATCTTGGCCCTCTTGTCGCCCTCGTCGGCCATCGACTTGAGGTCGCGCAGGTCGGAAGTCTTGCCTGAAAGCCCGAGGAAGCCGCTCTTCTTGTTCATGAGGTCGGTCATCTGGTCGGGTGTCAGGTTCTCCTTCTTCATTATATAGGGGATGATGTTCGCGTCTATGTTGCCGCAGCGCGTCCCCATTATCATGCCCTCAAGAGGAGTGAAGCCCATTGAGGTGTCGACGCATTTGCCGTTGCGGATGGCCGTGATCGAACTTCCGTTGCCCATATGGCAGGTGATGATTCTGGAATTCTCCAGATCGATGCCCGCGAAACGGGCTCCGTGCCGCGACACGTAGAGGTGCGAGGTTCCGTGGGCTCCGTAGCGGCGCACGCGGTATTTCTCGTAATACTCATACGGAAGGGCGTACATGAAGGACGCCGGCTGCATGGTCTGATGGAAAGCCGTGTCGAAGGTAACCACCTGGGGCACATCGGGAAGGACGGCGGAAACCGCGCGTATGCCGAGAAGGTGCGCCGGGTTGTGAAGAGGTGCGAAATCGCAGCAGATCTCGATCTTGCGGAGCACGTCGTCGTCCACGAGCGTACTTCCGGAGAAGAAATCGGCGCCCTGCACTATGCGGTGGCCCACCGCCTCGATGTCATCGAAGCTGCGGAGCACTCCGTGGACGGGATCCACGAGAAGGTCAAGCACAAGCTTCATTCCCACCTTGTGGTCAGGAATGGCGCGAAGTTCAGTGAAAGACTCCTTGCCGGTGGGCTTGTGGGTGATCTTGCCCTCCGGCAAGCCTATTTTCTCCACTATACCTTTGGCCAGAAGATCATAGACATCGTCACTCTTCATGTCAAGGAGCTGGTACTTGATCGAAGAGCTTCCGCAGTTGATTACTAAAATTATCATATCAAATATTCGAATAGCATACAAAAATACTAATAAATTGTGTATTTTCGTAAAAATCTGATTGAAATGCTTGAGGGGAAGGATATCGTGGCGCTTTCAATCCCATTTTCAGCAGGAGTCACGGCGGCGGCATACATGCCGTCGTGGGAATTTTCGCCATATCTGACTGCGGCTGCCGGCTGCGCGGCCGCGGCACTGCTCGCCGTGCTGTACTGCCGCAGAGACGGAGCGCAGGTCCTATGCTTCGTCATGTTCTTCTGCGCCGGCATCATGGGCGCTGCCGCCGCGGAGCTGTCGGTAATACCGGAGATTCCCGAAGGAGGGCTGCCGAAAAAGGCTCTGGACGCCCTGACCGGGGTCATCGACGGATGCGGATTCGACTACGGGCAGACCGGACCTCTGGTCAAGGCCCTCGTCACCGGGCAGAGGGAAGGCCTGAGCCCGGAGACCAACCGGGCGTTCATGGACTCGGGCGCGGTGCATATACTGTCGCTGTCCGGTCTGCACATGGGAGTGATCTACGGAATCCTGCACAAGAGTCTGGCCTGGACCGGCAGAAGCCGGCCTGCCGCGGTTGCCAAGGCGGTGCTGACAATAGCCGCGGCAGGCTTTTTCACCATGATGACAGGAGCCGGCCCGTCCGTGGTCCGAGCCTTCCTGTTCATCATAATAAATGAAATCTCAAGACTTCTTCCCGGAAGGAGACGCCGGCCCCTGTCGGTTCTGTGCACGGCGCTGATGATACAGCTGATCTTCGACCCCATGGTCATCAGATCCCTGAGCTTCCAGCTTTCCTACCTTGCGATGCTCGCGATATACACGCTGTTCCCGATAATGGAAGCTTGGTATCCGGATGAAGGGAAAAGGGATCCGCTGCGGAGGATATGGTCGTCAGCGGCGCTGTCGATCTCGTGCCAGCTGTTCACGGCACCGCTCGCCTGGTGGCACTTCCGCACTTTTCCGGCATATTTCCTGATATCCAACCTCGTGGCCCTGCCGGTCTCGGAGATTCTGATAGTATGCTCCGTGGTCACGGTGGCCGCCGAAGCCGCGGGCTGCTGCCCTGAAATACTCAAGGGCCTGACCGATATGCTCGCCCGGGCCCTTGTGAAATCTCTCGAAGTAATCTCCTCGCTATAGTTCGTCAGAGACGCACCTTACCGAGCAGGCGAAATCGGTCTTGGACATGTTGCCGTAATAGACGATATCCTGGCCTGTGACTATGTAGCGGCATACTCCGAACCCGCCAGTCTCATCGGCTGTCCAGAAAGAGGCGTACTCGTAGACCGCGTCGAACTCATGGCTTCCGGCTTCGACGCTTGCATAACCCACCGGCATGACCGAGAGGCGCGCAGCATTGGTGACATCGACCTCTCTCCAGTATTCCCACATTCTGGTGCCGTTGAAATACAGATCCTCCATCAGATCGCCGGCCAGCCCCTCATAGTCCGCTCCGGGGGTCGAAGTGTCGCCGTAGATTTCCGCCACCGCGGCCCAGTCCTCGTCGGCCGGCAGCCGCCATCCGTCAGGACAGGCCGACTGCGCCTCCTCCCAGGTGTAATAGCGGCCGAATATGGGAGTCATCGCCTCGCAGTCCTTGAAAGGGGCGCCAGCACCCTCCCACGCAAGATTCTGGCGCATCCAGCGGGCATCTCCTATCGTAGTATAATAATAGGTCTTTCCGTCTCTCTCATCCGTGAAGGTCGGATCGTCCTCGGATATGCTGAATCCGGTGATGGAACAATCTTCATCGAACCCCGGCTTGACGACGGTGAAGGTCTTGCTTCCGGTCGTGTTCACGTAGTCGCCGCCGTAAGCTGTGGCTGACAGGGTGAGATTGGCAAGAGTGTCCTCGACAACTATCTCGAATGAGTCCCTCAACACCTCTCCGGTCTCAGTGCGGAGAGTGTCGCGCTCGCCGGAAAACGGGTCGGTATAGTAATATCCCACCTCGCCTCCGTCAGGACGCGTGACCGTCATGATGTCCTCGAGCTTGAAGGTCTGGCTGTAGCCGGGCTGGACATAAGTGGGGAAATCCAGACGGATGGAGCCGTCCATGTATTCCACTTCAGTTTCCTCATCCTTCTTGCAGGAAAGGGCCGCGAAGGCGGCGAGCGCCGTCAGCAGAAATATCCTGAGAAATTTCATCGTCATCTATTTAAGATTGCAAATATGGGCATAATTGTGAGAAAATCCGCTAACTTTGTGCAAATACTTTGCCTGACGATGAAGTTCAGAATAATTTTCACCATGCTCTCCGCATCGTTCCTTCTCTGCGGATGCTCCGGAGACAGATACGAGACTTTCAGCGGCTACGCCCAGGGCGGAATCTACACTGTCAAGGTCAACATGAAAGACGTGTCCGCATCCGATGAGGAGGTCGCCGCGGCCATAGACTCGCTGCTCGACGGAATAGACTTCAGCATCTCCGGATACAACCGCAACTCGCTGCTGAGCCGCCGCAACGCCGGAGAGGAAATAGTCCCTGACAGATACTTCAGCGAAATCACGGAACTGTCGCGGAAGTACAAGGAGATGACCGGAGGGGCCTTCGACGTCGCCGGGGGTCCGCTGTTCGACATATGGGGATTCGGATTCACCGCAGACAGCCTGCCGTCCCCCGACAGAATCGCCGCGGCGATGGAAGACTGCCGCCAGGAGAAGGTCTTGAACTTCAACGCCATAGCCCAGGGCTACAGCTGCGACGTGATTGCCGGCTACCTGTATTCAGTGGGAGCGAAGGACATGCTCGTGGACATCGGGGAGATCTACTGCGACGGACTCAACCCGTCGGGAACCGGCTGGACGATAGGCGTGGACAACCCCGTGGACGGCAACAACAGCCCGGGTGCAGACCTGCGCGGCATCTGGAAGTCCGACGGAGGGCCGTGCGGAATAGTCACCTCCGGGAATTACCGGAAGTTCTATGTCAGGGACGGGAAGAAATACGCGCACACCATCGACCCGCGCACGGGATATCCTGTGGAGCATGACCTGCTCAGTGCCACGATCGTAGCCCCCACCGCCGCCGAAGCGGACGCCCTGGCGACAGCCTGCATGGTCATGGGGCCGCAGAAAGCGAAGGAATTCATAGAATCCAGGCCGGACATAGAGGGATATCTGATCACCTCGGACGGGGTATGGACATCCTCGGGCTTCAGACTTGAAGAGTAACGCGACTTTTAGAAGCTGCGCCTCGGCAATTGCAAGCAAACTTGCATTGCTCTCGGCTTCTCACTATATTTGCCTTTTCAACCTTATATCGACATGAACAGCGGAACGAACAACATAGGTCTCGACTACAATACGGAGAGAGAAAAGCTTACGATGCCCGAATACGGCAGGAACGTGCTCAAGATGATTGAAAAGCTCAAGGAGATCCCCGACAGGGACAAGCGCAGCGAGCAGGCTCTGGCGGTGGTGAAGGTCATGGAGACCCTCAACCCCCAGGTACACGCCCAGGACAATTACGAGCACAAGCTCTGGGACCATCTCTATATGATGGCGGGCTACGACCTTGACGTGGATTCGCCCTACCCCTGCCCCGTAGCCGAGGAATTCAACACCGACCCGGTCCCCATCCCGATGAAGGACACAAAAATCAAGGCTTCTCACTACGGAAGGAACATAGAGAAGATCATCAACCTGCTCTGCGAAGTGCCCGACGGTGACGCAAAGAACGAAATGATCCGCAGCCTCGCCATATACATGCGCCAGCAGTACCTGATATGGAACAAGGACAGCGTGGCCGACGAAACCATCTTCAACGACATAGAGAAACTCTCGGACTACAGGATCAGAGTGCCTGACACCATCACCCTGTCCAAGATCTCCGGAGACGCCAACTTCTCACGTCCCGGCCTCGGCATCAACGTAGGACAGGCCGGCGGGCAGAAAAACAGGATCTACCGCAACAACAGAAGACAAAACAAGAAGAGATGAGGCTCCTGAAGAACTGGGACAAGGAAGAGAAGGCTTCCGCAATCCGAATCTTGGGACTCATTACCGGAGCGCTGACCATATTCATACTCATGGCCTGCGTATCCTACCTGTTCCGCTGGAAGCAGGACATGAGTCTGCTCGGAGACACTGAAGCCATGCAGGCAGCGCGCAAGGTCGCAGGCTCTCTCGGCATCAGGACGGGACACCTGCTGATTTCCGAACTTTTCGGTCTGGGAAGTTTCTGCCTTCTGCTGATTCTCGGTGCGGTCACGGTCAGACTCCTTCTTCACAGATGGCGCCGCTCTCTGGTCAAGACCGCCCTGATCGCCATGTTCGGGGCATTCATATCCTCGTTCCTTTTCGCCTGGTGCGGACAGCTCGCCGGGCTTGACGGCGTCTTCGGGGGAGGACTCGGAGGACGCTGCGGAGCTCTCGTGGTAGGCTGGGCCGAGAATCTCTTCGGCACCATCGTTACAGGATGCTTCATCATCATCCTGATCGCCGCTTTCCTGTTCTTCTCCTCCAGAAGATTCAACCGCTGGTTCGCCTCTCTCGGAGAAGGCCGGGAGGAGGAAAAGAAAGAAAAGAGCACCCGGAAGAGCCGTGACGACAGAAAGGCCGAAGAGCCGGAAACCGGACAGGATGCGGAGACCGTACCCGAGATAGTCGAAACCGGAACCGAAACGACGCACGCCACAGCCGCACCGGAACCTGCGCCTGTAACCGGAAATACCGGCTCAGAAGGAAGCGGCTCCGGAGAAGACGGAGGCTTCGAGATAATCTCCGACGGGACCCTGAACAATCCCGTGACGCAGGAGCTGAAACCCATAGACAACCGTCTGGATCCGCCTGACGGCCTGCCTAAGTACCAGTTCCCCTCGATCGACCTGCTCAAGGACTACAAGAACGCCAGAAGGGAGGTTTCGACCGAGGAGCTCACGCGCAACAACAACAAGATACGCGCGGCCCTGGCGAACTACAAGATACAGGTGACCGACGTCAAGGCCGTCGTAGGCCCCACGGTGACCCTGTACAAAGTCAACCCCGCTCCCGGAGTCAAGATAGCGGAAATACGCAAGCTGCAGGACGACATAGCCCTGTCGCTCAACGCAAAAGGCGTACGCGTGACCACGCTTTCGGACGCAGTGGGCATTGAAGTTGCCAACGACTACTCGTCAATAGTGCCTCTGAAGGCCCTGTTCAACGACGACGCGTTCCGCAACAGCAAGGCCGAGCTCCCGGTGGCCATAGGCTACACCATCACCCAGAAAGTCAAGGTATTCGACCTCGCCGACGCCCCGCACCTGCTGATCGCAGGAGCCACGAAGCAGGGAAAGTCGGTGGGAATCAACGTAATCGTGTCATCGCTGCTCTACAGCAAGCATCCTTCGGAGCTGAAATTCGTGTTCATCGACCCCAAGATGGTGGAATTCTCGGCCTACAAGGAACTCTTCAGGCACTATCTCGCCGTGCTGCCCGACGCCGCCTCGGAAGAGGAGGAGCAGTCTTCTGCCATAGTCAAGACGCCGAAGGACGCCGAAAAGATCCTGCGCTCGCTGTGCATCGAGATGGACGAGCGGTACAAGCTGCTAAGCGAGGCGGGGGTCAACAAGATCAGCCTCTATAACGAGAAATACAAGGCCCGTAGGCTGCGTCCCGACCACGGACACAGATTCCTGCCATACATAGTCACCGTGGTGGACGAGTACTCGGACCTCACGATGACCACGGGGGCTTCGCCCGAGGCCAAGGCCGCGAGCCGCAGCATCACCAACTCCATCATCAGGCTCGCGCAGAAGGGACGTGCAGCCGGTCTGCATGTGGTTCTCGCGACGCAGAGGCCCTCGGTAGACGTGATTTCCGGTGTCATCAAGAGCAACTTCCCCATGCGCATAGCATTCCGCGTCGCCTCCAGGACAGACTCGATGACCATCCTCGACGCCCCGGGAGCGGACAAGCTCATCGGCCGCGGAGACATGCTTCTTTCCGCCGGAATCGACACCGAGCGCATACAGTGCGCCCTGATCGAGGGAGAGGAGATCGACGCCGTAACCAAGTTCATCGGAGAACAGACCGGCTACGGAAAATGCTACAACACCCCCTACTACCTTCCCTCAGTCGACGAGGCTTCGTCCGGAGGCTCCGGTTCGGGCTCCCTTTCCGCCAACAGTCTCGACGAGCGCTTCGACGAGGCGGCCAGAATGGTTGTCATGACACAGAAAGGTTCAACTTCAGACCTCCAGAGGAAGCTCGGAATGGGCTACGCCAAGGCAGGAAGAGTCATGGACCAGCTCGAAAGCGCGGGCATAGTGGGCCCTCAGGAAGGTTCGAAACCGCGTCAGGTGCTGATATCGGATCTTGACACGCTCGAAGAACTGCTAAGTTCAATCAGAAAATGAAAATCCGGCACATTATTCCGGCCTTGTCCGGCCTGCTGCTGTGCGTGTCCGCCGTCGCCCAGACTCCGGACATCGACGAGATTCTCGAAAAGTCCAGAACCGAGAGGGTTACGATGAACTATGTCTGCTCGATTTCTGAACTTTCCCCCGTCAGGATACGCGGGAAGCTGATTGTCCAGGGGGACTGCTACTTCGCCGAAGGCTACGGCATGCGCATATACTGCAACGGAAGCACCAGGTGGAC
>DVLC01000019.1 GCA_018715685.1 Candidatus Cryptobacteroides merdipullorum | reverse complement strand
CCATGCGCAGAGCACGATGATGGATTTTAAAATAAACCTCATGCGGTTAGATTTTTGTGGTTAAACTTGGTTTTCGGGCAAATTTATAAAAATTATTTTTAATGCTGCATGTGGTACGGATAAATTTTATTATGTCGAGGGGTGTTTTATAAAAAAAGATGACCCTTGCAGTTTTTGACTTTCGGGTCATCCTTTTATGTTCTGAATTGATATTCCGGAGCGTCAGTCCTTTTTCCCGCGCTTTTCGATCGCCGCCTTCACGAAGGCCGTGAAAATCGGCTGGGGATGTTCGGGCGTGCTCTTGAATTCGGGGTGGAACTGGACGCCGACGAAGAATGGGTGCGAGGGAATCTCCATGACTTCCACGAGCCCGGTCTGAGGATTGCGTCCGGAAGCCGTCATGCCGGCCTTCTCGAATTCGGGAAGGAAGTCGGAGTTGAACTCGTAGCGGTGCCTGTGGCGTTCGGAAATCAGACCTGTGCCGTAGATGTCGTAGATGCGCGACCCCTTCTTGAGCTCGCACTCGTAGGCTCCGAGCCGCATCGTGCCGCCTTTTATCGTTGTCGACTTCTGATCCTCCATGAGGTCGATCACGGGGTGTTCGGTCTTGTTCGTCACTTCTGTCGAGCAGGCGTCGCTCCAGCCGAGCACGTGCCTTGCGAACTCGACCACGCACATCTGCATGCCGAGGCAGATGCCGAAGAAGGGCACGCTGTTCTCCCTTGCGTATTTGATTGCGGAAATCTTGCCTTCGAGGCCGCGCTCGCCGAATCCGGGTGCCACGAGTATTCCGTCGGCCTTTCCGAGCACTTCGGCGGCGTTTTCATCGTTGATGTGTTCGCTGTGCACCGTGTGGACGTTCACCTTGCACTCGTTGGCCGCACCTGCATGCACGAAAGACTCGAGTATGGACTTGTAGGCGTCCTGAAGTTCCACGTATTTGCCTACGAGGGCTATGTCGACTTCGGACTTGGGGTTCTTGAGCTTGTCGAGGAAGGCGTTCCACGCGCGCATGTCGGGCTGAGCGAAATTGTCTATCTGGAGGTGGCGCACCACGAGCTCGTCGAGATGCTCCTCGTGCATGTTCAGAGGTACCTGGTATATGCTCCATGCGTCGATGGACTGAATCACATGCCCTGGTTTCACATTGCCGAACATCGCAATCTTCTTGCGGATTTCCGGGGTCAGCGGGTGTTCGGTGCGGCAGACGATGATGTCCGGCTGCACTCCCGACTGCTGGAGCATCTGCACCGAATGCTGTGTGGGCTTTGTCTTGAGCTCCTTGGCGGCGCTGAGGTAGGGGACGAGGGTCAGGTGGATGGACAGGCAGTCCTCCTCGGGCAGCTCCCACTGCAGCTGGCGCACGGCCTCGACGAAGGGCTGCGATTCCATGTCGCCTATGGTTCCGCCTATCTCTGTGATGATCACATCGTATTTGCCGGTCTTGCCGAGCAGCATCATGCGGCGCTTGATCTCGTCGGTGATGTGGGGGATGATCTGGACGGTCTTGCCGAGGTACGCGCCTTCGCGCTCCTTGGTGATGACGGTGTAGTATATCTTTCCGGTCGTCACGTTGTTCGCCTTGGACGTGTGGACTCCGAGGAAGCGCTCGTAGTGTCCGAGGTCGAGGTCGGTCTCGGCTCCGTCCTCGGTCACGTAGCACTCGCCGTGCTCGTAGGGGTTGAGGGTGCCGGGGTCGACGTTGATGTAGGGGTCGAATTTCTGGATTGTTACGCTCAGGCCTCTTGCCTGAAGAAGTTTTGCGAGAGATGCGGCGATTATTCCCTTGCCCAGTGATGAGGCAACTCCGCCCGTGACGAAAATATACTTTGTGTCCATAACGGGATGCAAAGATAGTAATAAAGTTCGTAACTTCGCAGGCATGGAAATGAAAAGGATTTTTTTGAGTCTGCTGATGCCGGCCGCTCTGGGTCTCGGAGTTTGCGCTGGCTGTTCGGCCAAGACTAAGGAATACAGGGTGGAAGTCGTCAGGGAATATGCCCACGACACCGGGGCCTACACTCAGGGTCTGTTCTTCAGCGGCGGGAAACTGTACGAGAGCACAGGCCAGTACGGCGAGTCCTCGTTGAGGATCGTCGACCTGGAGACGGGGAAGGTCGAACGTCAGCTGGATTTCGCGGACAAGTACTTCGTCGAAGGGTCGGTGATTCTGGAGGGGAAGCTCTACGTGCTGACCTGGACCAACAGGGTTGCGTATGTCTACGACGCGGCGACCCTTGAATACGAGGGCGCCTATTCATATCCCCGCGACGGCTGGGGGCTCACGACCGACGGCAAGTCGCTGATCGCCTCCGACGGTTCCTCCCGCCTGTATTTCCTCTCTCCCGAGTTCAAGCTGGAGCGCAGCCTGACCGTGAAGATGGACGGCCGCCCGCTGCGCAATCTCAACGAGCTCGAGTGGATAGACGGAAAGATCTGGGCCAATGTCTACCTTACGGACATGATTGTGATAATCAATCCCGAGGACGGCAACGTCGAGGCCTCGGTGGACTGCTCGGGCCTGCTGCCCAAGAGCCTGCGCACCCGCGACACCGACGTGCTCAACGGCATCGCCCTCGACCCCGCCACGGGAAAAATCTATCTGACCGGCAAATACTGGCCGAGGCTCTATGAGGTGAGGCTGGAGAAGAAGAGGTGAATTGCCATTTTTGCCTGGCGAGAATTGCGAAAGCGCCCGGCGCGTGCAGGATATTGCAATCCACCTTCGACGCCCATGTGCCTTCCACGGCCCCGGAGCGGGGTCTGTGTCGAAGGTGGACACATTTCCTCTCCACCTTCGACACAGGCCGGCCTTCCGTGCGCTTCCATGGCATGCCGGGCGCGCCGGTGGATTGCAGAAATGAGTCTGCCCTGTCCATGGAGTTTCGCAGTGCCGTCACACCCGGCGCCGATACGGCTGATGTCCGCCGGGCCGGCGACCGCACTTATTGTGGCTCGACCTCCTCGTCCGTGGCCTCTATCTTGAAAAACACCGGGCGCAGTCCGTCATTGCAGCAGCTGATTGCCACGCCCGGCTCCCGCACCCAGTCGTTGAAGAAGAAATGCGAGGCCCCGTTGGCCAGCGCGAACACATACTGATGGATGCTTTTCCATGCCGTGTCGCAGAAGCCTTCAGGTTTCCCGAGGCCACAGATGAACACCTGGCCTTTTTTCATGACCGAGCAGGGCCTCAATTCCGGCATCGCATATTCTTTTGCCAGGTCCTCCCGGAAGCTTGCGTCCAGCACCGTGATTCTTACTTTTTTCATGAGTCGTTCGCATTTGTGGTATGATGGTGCGAAGATACATGAAAAATGTGGATGTAAATCTATGTGCGCTGTCTCTCCGACATTCTGGCGAACCAGCCTCCAGACTTCATGAGTTCCCCGGGAGAACCGCATTCGGTAACATGCCCGTCTTCGATGACAACGACTTTGTCGGTGTCGGCAATCGTGCGCATGCGGTGGGCTATGACGAGGACGGTCTTGTCTTTCACCAGTTCCGACAACCCGGCCTGTATTTTTGTTTCGTTCTCCACGTCCAGAGATGCCGTGGCTTCGTCAAGCAGCACTATCGGAGCGTTCTTGAGCATGGCCCGTGCTATCGATATCCTCTGACGCTCGCCTCCGGAGAGCGTGTCGCCGTTCTCTCCGATCACTGTCCGGTAGCCGTCGGGCATCTTTGACACGAACTCGTCACATTGCGCGAGCCTTGCGGCCCGAAGCACCTCTTCGTCGCTGGCGCTCCGACGGCCGATGCGGATGTTTTCCATAACGGAAGCGTTGAAAAGCACGACGTCCTGGAATACCACGGAATAGTATTTCAGCAGAGTCTCGGGATCTATCTTGCTGATGTCCTGGCCGCCGAGGGAGATGACACCTCCGTTTATGTCCCAGAATCTTGCGGCAAGTTTCACGGCGGTGCTCTTTCCGCTTCCTGAGGGTCCGACAATGGCCGTAGTCTCTCCCTGCCGTGCGGTGAACGATACATTCTCGAGGACCTGCTTCCCCTCCTCGTATGCGAAGCTGACGTTCCTGAATTCGATGTCGAAGTCTTCAGGGCTGAAGTCCCGGCTTCCTCCCTGGCTTGGCATGGCCTCCATCTCTTTCATCCGGTCTATGCGGACATCGAGGTAGAACAGGGCGGCGAGATTGTTCAGGACTTCGTCGATCGGTGAGTAGATGCGTGAGCCGAGCACGAGTATCACGAGCCAGGTGAACAGATCCAGGGTCCCCCGTGACAGCATGGCCGCACCGACGATGATGACGCTGGCGAGTCCGAGTTTCAGTACGCTCTGGGCTCCGTTCACAAGAACGCCAAGCAGGAGTTCTCCGCGGGTCTGGTCACGCTCGTATGTGTCGATCTTGTCATAAAGCCCGTTTAGATATTCCGCTTCACGGTTGCATGCCTTGATTTCCTGAATGTTCTCGAGACCCTCCTGGATCTTTTCGCTGACCGCGCGTTTCTTCAGATAGTTCTCCCTGTTTCTGCGTGACATCGTCTTTTTTGACAGGAGCACCATCAGAAGAGCGACGGGAACAACCCAGAACAGAGCCAGGGCGAGCTGCCAGTTCCAGAAGAACATGGCCACGGCCACAAGCCCTATGCTGATTAGCGCTGCATATAGCTGGGGGACAGAATGCGAGAAAGTGTGCTCGAGATCCGTGCAGTCATCCATGATGGTGGATGTCAGGTCTGAGAGGTTCTTCTCTCCGAAGAAGGCCATGGGCAGTTTGCGCAGCTTCTCGGCGAGGGATACTCTTCTTGCCGCACTCTCGTCATATACTGACGTGTAGGTGCTGTTGTACTGCCGGACACCGATCAGGTAGGTCACCAGAATGAATGACAGACCAAGCACGACATAGTACACGATGTCTTTTTCCGCTTGTGCCCCGGGGTTGAGAGCCGGTCGCAGGTAGTCGTCCAGGAAGAGGAACACAAACACGAACGGCAACATGAGAGCAAGGTCGAGCAGAATCGTGAAGGCCACTCCCTTGCAGAAATCTTCGGCTCCCTTTCTGGAAAGCGCGAAACGTCTTTGAATTTTCCTAAGCATATTCTGTTTCCTTTTTTCCTAATGTCCAGTTTACGCTGCGGCGGTACTCGTTCCACATTCTTGAGTAGATGCCGCTTTGATTTATGAGTTCGGCGTGCGTGCCCTGTTCTGCGATTTTTCCTTTGTCTATTACCAGAATCCTGTCGACGTCCGTCACGCTCGACAGCCTATGTGCGATCATCAGCACGGTTTTTCCTTTGGTAAGCCGGTGCAACGCCTGCTGTATGAGGTGTTCGTTCTCAGGATCCGCGAAAGCCGTGGCTTCGTCAAGCACTATTATGGGCGCATTCTTCAGTATGGCGCGGGCGAGAGATATCCGCTGCTGCTCGCCTCCGGAGAGCCAGGTGCCTTCGGTGCCTATCCTGGTGTCAAGTCCGTCCGGAAGCCTGTCGATTATCTCCCTGCATTGCGCGGCATCCACGGCCCGTTCAACATCTTCGAGGCTTGCCTCGGGTCTTCCGTAGCGAATGTTTTCCAGCAGCGATGTCTTGAAGAGGCGAGTCTGCTGGAAGACGAAGGAGACGTTGTCCATCAGTTCCTGCGGCAATATGTCCCTGACATCGACACCTCCTATCAGGATATGGCCTTCGTCAGCCTCCCAGAATCGCGGGATCAGCCGTGCTATGGTTGTCTTGCCTCCTCCGGATTCGCCTACAAGGGCATAAGTCTTGCCTGCCGGCAGGCGGAAATCGATTCCGTCCACGGCCTTGACGCATGTTCCGGGATAAGAGAAGGAGACGTTGCGGAACTCTATGTCGCAGTTCTCGGGACTTTCCGGGTGCTCGCTGACGCTCAGTTTCGTGTATGACAGGAGATTTTCCAGCCGTCCGACGGTTTCGTCCGCCTGGCCGACCGCCTGGACCAGATACATGCTTTTCATGATGCTTGACGAAAAGACGGGGGTGATGAGCACATAGAACAGGAAGTCGGCGAGCACTGCGGCCCAGTCGTTCCCGTGAGTCATCATAAGAATGGCGACAGGTGCGAGAAAATATGCGAAGCCGTTGATCATCACGGTATAGAAAGTCATGGGGCGCGTCCAGTTGCGAGTGTAGGCCATGACCATCCTGTTGTAGTTCTGAATGCTGCGGTGGAAGTTCTTGAAGGAATAGATGGTCTGCTGGAACACCTTGACCACAGGTATGCCGCGCACATATTCGACCGCTTCAGTGTTCATCTCCTCAAGGGAATTCATGTACTTGCGCATGAATTCCCTGCTGGATGTGTTCATCATGTACATCATTGTTCCTCCTGCGATGATCAGCGGAATCATGCAGGCCAGTCCGAGCTGCCAGTCGATTGCGAAAATCAGAACCGCGGCGATCGCCGGAACGAGCAGGGTAGCGGCGAGATCCGGCAGCTGGTGCGCCAGAAAGGAGTGGGTGATGCCTGCGTTGTCGTCGATTATCTTGCGTATGCGCCCACTCGTGGTGCTTTCAAAGAATCCAAGGGGCATTTCTACCACCCTCTTCATAGCGTCCTTGCGTATGTTGGATTCCACGCGGAAGGCTGCGAGATGCGAGGACATCAGGGCGAGAAAGTAGAGAACTACGCCGGAGACCGCGGATACGGCGGCCCATACCGCAAAACTTACGATTCCTCCGCCTTCGGGCAGACTGCCCGGGATAAGCAGCTCCCTGACTATGAACCATATCAGAATGTAGGGAACAAGTCCGGCCAGCGAGCTTGACGCCGACAGGAGCAGCGACAGAGGGAAGAGTATTCTCCTCCCTCCCATATATCGCCTTAGTTTGGATAAGAGACTCATGATATTTTGTTTTTGTGATTTCCGGATGCGAAATTATCAGGCGGCCGCTTATGTGTCAATCCTCAATTATTGTGATTTCCGCCGCTGTATGGGCGAAAATACCAACATGTTGTGATTGTCGCGGTTTCCGGAAATCTTCAACTTTGCAGCCGGAAAAAACATAAAACTCTCAGACCATGAAAACGAAATTTCTTTCAATCATCGCGCTGGCCGCTTTCGGAATCGTTGCGGCCTCCGCATGCAACAAGCCCGGAACGGAAACCGACATCGCCGCCGAGGTGGCAGGTTCCTACACCGGAACCACCTCGGCGTCCTTCCAGTACAGTCCCGACCCCATGGTGACCGAGAACGAGACCTTCACTCTCACCGCAGCGGGCGAAGACCTGGTCAATGTCAGCTATGAATCCGCGACCTGGGGTTCGTTCACATTCGAAGGCGTGGCCGTCAGCGGCGCCGACCCCTACACCCTGGCTGGCGAGGGAACCACTCTGATGGGCATGGGCGATACCAAGAACGAATATGCCGCCACTTTTGAAGGGACCATAGGCAAGAAGGCCGGCACTGCGGAATTCCTGATCACCGTTCCTGCCGTCATGGGCGGACTTACCATAGAATTCACGCTCGCCGAATAGATGAAAAGGCTCTTTTTCATGACATTCCTCGCGTTGCTGCCGTCATGCAACGGAATTTTCCAGGGAATCTACGATTCGGGAGAGGGCGATCTCGTGACCGAATACGGCTTCCTCGAATACAACCCTTCGGAAAAGACCGGCACCATATATATCGACGCGACTGACTACACGAAATGGATTTATCTTGATTTCTCCGAAAGGACGGCGGTGACTGCGGGGATGTCTGAAGAAGAAGCTCCTGCCGAATGGGACATCGCGGTGCACCGCTACGATGCCAAGACCAACGGCGCGTCCGTCCTGGAGACCGGCATGACAGGACTGGAGCTCTTCATGAGTTCCGGCGCCATGCCCGAGGGTGACTATGTCAGCGACGAATGGACTGACAGTCAGATCATAGTGGACATGTCCGGCATGATGGACGGAAACATAGGCTACAGCGAAAGCTGGTACAACCGCGAGCTTTCGAAGTGGCTGAAGGTGGATACTGGCACGATGCCTCCGGTCTATTCCATGTCGCATAAAGTCTATGCGGTGAAGCTGGCCGACGGGACGGATCTCGCGCTCAAGCTTTCCAACTACATGGATGCCACGGGAGTCAAGGGCTTCATGACCATAGATTATGTATATCCGGTGGAATTCTGACGATATGGGAAAACTTTTGCTATGCGCCTGCCTCACATGCCTGGCTTCCGTGTCCCTGCAGGCGCAGACAAGGATAAGCGGAAGTGTGCTCGACGGGAACGGCGAGGCTGTTCCGGGTGCGGCGGTCACCGTGGAAGGAATGCCGGGAACCGGAGCCGCCACGGGGCCGGACGGCAGCTACAGCTTTGAAGTCGGAAAGACGGACCAGAAGCAGATGACGCTCGTCGCATCGGCGGTGGGATACGAAAGCCAGCGCCGGCGTATCAGGGATCCGCAGGGCTCATACGAGGAAGATTTCGTGCTCCGGGAATCGCAGGAGCTGCTTGAGACCGTGGTGGTCACAGCGACACGAACTCCCAAGCCCCTCAAGGACGTGCCCATCATCACGCGCGTCATCTCCGCCGAGGAAATCGCCCGTGCCGACGTCGTGCACATAGGCGAGCTGCTGGAGACGGAACTGCCCGGTCTGGAGTTCTCGTATTCGATGGACCAGCAGGTGTCCCTGAACATGCAGGGTTTCGGCGGGAATTCGGTGCTGTTTCTCGTCGACGGCGAGAGGATGGCGGGCGAGACGCTCGACAACATCGACTACAACCGCCTGAATCTCGACAATGTGGAGAGGGTGGAGATAGTCAAGGGAGCAGCTTCCTCCCTATACGGCTCCAACGCCATAGGCGGAGTCGTGAACATCATCACGCGCGAGCCGGCGGAGCCGTGGTCGGTGAGCCTGAACACCCGTTACAGTACGCTTGGCGAGAAAGTCGCCTCCCTTTCCGCCGGTTTCAGGGCCGGAAAGCTGTCCGGACTCACCAACGCCCAGTATGTGCAGAGCGACTCCATCTCCCTGAAGAACGACGGCGACTATTCCAAAGTCTACGGCAGCTGGAACTACAATGTCAAGCAGCAGCTGGTCTACAGGCCGCTTGACAATCTGAAGATCACGGGTAAGGCCGGCTATTATTTCCGTCAGCGCGACGCTTCGCCGGACATCAAGGACAACTACCGCGACTTCAGCGGTTCGCTCAAGGCGGAATACGATCTGGCGGAGAATGACGACCTGACCGTGAGCTATACCTTCGACCAGTACGACAAGAGCAACTACATGGTCGCCGGAAGCCGCGACGTGCGCGAGTACAGCAATGTGCAGCACAATGTGCGCGCCCTGTACGCCCACAGCTTCGGCAAGAGCGACAACCTCGTGTTCGGCGGCGACTTCATGAGGGACTATCTGATGTCCTATCAGTTCAGCGACGGCGCGAAAGCCCAGTACACCGGCGACCTTTTCGCCCAGCTCGACTGGAGCCCGACCGACAGGCTCAACTTCGTGAGCGGCCTGCGCTTCGACTACTTCTCCGACAGAAATCTCTTCCATGCCTCTCCCAAGCTCGGAATCATGTACAAGATAAGCAACTGCTCCGTCAGAGCCTCGTACGCCGGAGGCTTCAGGGCCCCGACGCTCAAGGAGATGTACATGAACTTCAACATGGCGAACATCTTCATGATCTACGGCAACCCGGACCTTGAAGCCGAGGAGAGCCACAATTTCTCGCTTTCGGCGGAATACATGACGCGCCGTCACAACCTCACGCTCACGGGATACTGGAATCTGGTCGACAACCGGATCACCACGGCGTGGAGCGACGCGCTCAAGGGGCAGCTTTACACCAACATGGCCCCGCTCCAGGTCGCCGGATTCGATCTGAACTTCTCGGCTGCATACGACTTCGGCCTCAAGTACAGGATCTCCTACACCTTCACGCACGAGAAGATAGAGAAGGGGCAGCCCATGACCTCCTCGACCCGTCCGCACAGCGCCACCGTCAAGATAGAATACGGAAAGGACTGGAGGGTATACGGCTTCGACATCGCTCTGACCGGCCGCGTGATGTCGGCTGTCACCGCGGACGTCTACACCTCGCTCACCGACTACAGCCAGACGGAGAAGCAGACCTATCCGGGCTACACGATGTGGAAACTTTCGCTGGCCCAGCGGATCTGGCACGGCGTCAGGCTCAACGCCGTAATCGACAACCTGTTCAACTATGTCCCTGACTATTACTACAACAACAGTCCGGCGACCATTGGTACGACTCTCTCGATAGGGCTGTCGCTCGATTTCAATGAAATATTCAACAACAGATAAGTTATGAAAACTCGTTCACGGGTCCTGGTGACTGTCTCCATACTGGCCGCGTGCGCCGCCATCTGCGCGATATGGTCAGTATGGCTCTCACCTGTGAGGATAGGATTCGTCAACTGGCAGACGATGACGCTCGGGCAGATTGCCAAAGCCAACACGAACAGATTCATCAGGATACGGCAGCTCGACGGCGAGAATCTCCGGAAAATTCCGGGCTGCGACTTCGTGTTCATCAACGGAATGGGCATGCGCATCACCGAAGACGAGCGGGCCCTCATCCGGAAGGCCGCCGAAAGGGGAGTACCCATGCTCACCATCATGGCCACGAACCCTGCCAACGACATCAGCACGGTGGACTCCCTTCAGCGCGAGACGCTCTCCGCATATCTTTCCGGCGGAGACCGCGCCAATTATCACAACATGCTCGAATATGTGCGCGGGGAAGTCTGCGGCAGGCTGCTGTGGACAGAGGAGCCCGGTGCTCCGGCCGTGCCGGAATACGGACTGCTGTACCATGTCGATCCGGACGACCCCGACAGCGGGGACATCCCCTTCGCCTCGGTCAGGGAATATGAGGACTGGCTGCGCTCCGAAGGCCTTTTCAAGCCGGGAGCGCCGGGCGTCGTGGTCACAGGTCCCATGGGTGACCCCGTCGAGCTCATAGCCGCGCTGGAGAAGAGCGGCAAGAATGTCTATCCGGTGAACAACATGCGTCTTTTCATCCTCAGACATCATGCGGATTCCGTGGATGTCTCCGCGCTGATCAACATGGCCCACGGAAGGATGGGGGACTATATAGTCGACTTCCTTGAGGAGAGAAATGCACCGCTGTTCACTCCGCTGAATGTCAACACCCTGGTCAGCGAGTGGGAGGAGGACAGGATGGGCATGAGCGGCGGATTCATGTCGCAGAGCGTCGTGACCCCGGAGATAGACGGGGCGATACGGCCTTTCGCCCTTTTCGGCCACTACGAGGGTAAGGACGGCCTCCAGTACCTCAAGGCGATTCCCGGCAGACTGGAGGAGTTCGTGGAGACGGTGGACAATTACATCTCGTTGAAGAAGACTCCGAACAGCGAGAAGAAAGTCGCGATATTCTACTACAAGGGTCCGGGCCAGAACAGCCTGACGGCAGCCGGCATGGAGGTGCTGCCTTCGCTCTACAATTTCTTGAAGGAGCTCCGCGCCGCGGGCTACAGGGTCGAAGGGCTTCCTTCCGACGAGGCCGGATTCGCGAAGCTTGTACAGCGCCAGGGCGCCGTTTTCGGCACATACGCCGAAGGTGCGATAGCCGATTTCATCGAAAACGGTAATCCCAGGCTGGTTTCGGCCGCCGATTATGAAAAATGGAGTTCCGAGGCGCTCGGCCCGGAGATGGCGGCGGAGACTGCCGAAGCTGGCGGAGAGTTTCCGGGAAGTTACCTTGCGACCGAAGACGGACGGCTCGCGCTTCCGGGTGTGGAACTCGGCAACATCGTTCTGCTGCCCCAGCTGGCGGCCGGCATGGGCGACGATGAATTCAAGATAGTCCACGGCGCCGACACCGCCCCTCCTTATCCCTATATCGCCGAATATCTCTGGGCGCGCAAGGGTTTCGGAGCTGATGTGCTGATACATTTCGGCACGCACGGAAGTCTGGAGTTCACGCCTTCGAAGCAGGTCGCCCTGAGCAGCCGCGACTGGCCAGACAGGCTCGTGGGGACCACGCCGCATCTTTATGTCTACACGATTTCCAATGTCGGCGAGGCCATGATAGCCAAGCGCCGCACTTACGCAGGCATACAGTCCTACCTTACCCCTCCGTTCATGGAGAGCGGGCTCCGCGGCACATACAGGGAGCTCAAGGATGCGATAGGCAAATATTACGACGCGACGGCAGATGGCGGTGATGCAGCCTCCGAGTCCCGCAAGGTCAAGGATCTCGCGCTCGAAATGGGCCTGCACCGCGACCTGCGTCTCGACTCGCTTTCGACCTCCGGCTACACGGAGGAGGAGATTGCACGTATCGACAATTTCGCCGAAGAGCTCACGAACGAGAAGATCACCGGCGAACTCTATACCATGGGCGAGCCGTACGAGCCGTCAAGGATACGCAGCAGCGTCCTTGCGATGGCGAGCGACCCCATAGCATACGCCCTCTACGCCCTCGACAGGCAGCGCGGTCTTGCCGATGCGGGACTGGAAGAAAATTCCCGCAAGTTCAACCGCGAATATCTCGAACCGGCGAAGGAAATAGTGCGACGCGTACTTGACAACCCAGGCCTGGCAGATGACGATTTCATCTGCGGTCTTGCCGGAGTCAATCCCGGAGAACTTGGCGACGCAAGGAAGACCGTCGCGCGGCTTGACCGTCCGAAGAGCATGATGGAATTGATGATGAACCCGGCCGGAGGGGCTTCAGAAACGGAAATCAGCGATGAACGGGAGGCGTATCTGCGTGCTGTGGTGCAGCTGGCGACGGCGGTGGAGAACATAGACAACTACTCCGTCGCTCTGCGCGAGAGTCCGCGTGAGGAGTTCCGTTCATTGCTCAACGCCATGGATGGAGGTTATGTCGCTCCTTCTCCCGGAGGCGACCCGATAGTCAACCCCAACACCCTGCCCACAGGGCGCAACCTCTATGCGATAAACGCCGAGGCTACGCCTTCCGAGAAAGCCTGGGAGGAGGGCAGGAAACTCGCTGAAAGAACCATCGAGATGTACCGCCGCAACCATAACGATTCGATCCCGCGCAAGGTCAGCTATACTCTCTGGAGCGGCGAATTCATAGAGACCGAAGGGGCCACGATTGCCCAGGTGCTCTATATGCTCGGAGTCGAGCCCGTACGCGACGCCTTCGGCCGCGTGACCGATCTCAGACTGATTCCTTCCGCGGAACTCGGGCGGCCGAGGATAGATGTGGTGGTGCAGACCAGCGGGCAGCTGCGCGACATAGCCGCATCGCGACTTTTCCTGATAAGCCGCGCCGTGGAGATGGCCGCGGCCGCAAGGGATGACGATTACCGGAATCTTGTCGCGGAGGGAGTCGTCGAGTCCGAGAGGATGCTGACTGAAAGGGGAGTGAGCCCCAGGGAAGCCCGCGAACTCTCGAAATACAGGGTGTTCGGCGGCGTGAACGGTGGCTATGGTACCGGCATCACCGGGATGATACAGAACGGGGACAGCTGGGAGGACAGCGGGCAGATAGCCGAGAGGTACATGCAGAACATGGGTGCCTACTACGGCAGCGAGGATGAATGGGAGAAGTACGGCGATTATGCTTTCGAGGCTGCTCTCGGCGGCACGGACGTGGTCATACAGCCTCGTCAAAGCAATACCTGGGGCGCGTTGAGCCTCGACCATGTCTACGAATTCATGGGCGGGATGAACCTGGCGGTCCGCAAGGTCACAGGCAAGGATCCCGACGCCTATCTGAGCGACTACCGCAACCACAACAACATGCGCATGCAGGAACTCAGGGAGGCCATTGGCGTGGAGAGCCGCAGCACGATCTTCAATCCTTCATACATAGAGGAGAAGATGAAGGGCGGGGCGGGCGCGGCTGCCGGATTCGCCGAGATCGTGCAGAACACCTACGGATGGAATGTCACGAAGCCTTCGGTCATCGATGACGAGATGTGGGACGAGATATACGATGTCTATGTCAAGGACAAGTTCGGTCTGGGCATCGAGGAGTATTTCGGCGACAGGAATCCGGCGGCTCTTGAGGAAATTACCGCCGTGATGATGGAGACTGCGCGCAAAGGCATGTGGGATGCCGGAGAGAGACAGCTTCAGGACATAGCTGACTTGCACTCGCGCCTCGTTGACAAGTACCTGCCTTCCTGCTCGGAGACTGTATGCGACAACGCTCCGCTGCGCAATTTCATAGCCTCGAAGCTTGACGCTCCGGCTGCCGTGCGCTACAATTCGAACATCGACAATATACGCGAGGCGAGAAGCTCCGGCAGTGACGGGGTCGTGATGAAGCGGGAGACGCTGGACGAGGGGGCCGCACAGCGCACCGCGGTTCTCAGCAACACCGTAGTCGCAGTGTTCGCCGCGGCGGCGCTCGTGGTCATCGTGCTTCTCGTGCGCAAAAGACGCAGAAACGGAAAGCGATAGAATATGGAGACGGTTGTCAAGCTTGCAATGGTGCTGGTGAGCCTGAGTTTCGTGCTGAAGCTTACGGGCTACAAGCTGCGCCAGCTGTTGCTGATGGCCCTGCTGTGCGCACTGTTCGTGGGTTTCTCGTGGCAGTTCGCGGCGGAGCAGTCGAAGACCGCGATCGCTTCATGGCTGTCGGATCGGGAGCTGATGCAGGACATAGCCGTTCTGATGACCCTGGACGTCGCGTTGCAGATGGCATACTGCCTTATGGCGGTGAATCTGATGAACAGCGGCCCGCTCAAGAGACGTACGATATTGGTGTACAAGCTTTTGCGTCTTTTCCCGGGTATAATGGTGTTTCTGGTTCTGTTCAGTCTGCTGGTCAGCTGCGTGTTCGCGTTTCCAGGAGTGTCGTTCTCGCTGATCTCGTGGTGCATGGCCGCTGCGGTGCTGGTGCTGCTTCCATTGGCGGTGCTTGGCGTCAGGAAGCTGCTCCCGGAGAAGGAGATAAGGCTGGAGCTGCTGTTTCTGTCGAACGCTCTGACTGCGGCCCTTGGTGTGATTGCCACGGTGAACGGCACGACGGCTTCCGAGAGTGTGGATTCGGTGGATTACCCTGCCACCGTTGCCGTCATCGGGATTGTCCTTCTCGGCGCCGCGCTCGGTTTTCTGCTGTACCGCATAAAATCCCGGAAGTCATGACGAGTCTGATTTATATTGTATCGGCCGTAGAGGTGGCGGCTTCCTCACAGGAGGTTCCGCTGCGCTTCATTGATATTTCTTCGCTACGCTGCGAAATATCACCCGCCCGCGGCCGTGAGCGGGCGATGCTCATAGTGAAACGGAGAGCATCGATGGAGCGCGAAGCGCGGAACCTCTCAGGAGGCAAACAGTCTATGAACGGTTAAAGCCAATTAATTAAAGATAAAGAATATGGAAACGATTTCAAATGTGTTGTTCTGGATTTCGAACGGACTGCTCGTACCGGACATAGTGCTGCTGATACTGCTGTTCATCAAGTCGCTGCTGCTTGTCGGCGGCTTCTTCGGACAGTACATCGGCATCCGAAGGACCGGCAAGCTCGTTCACGACGAGATGGAGAAACTTGAGGCCTCGGGCGTTGAGGAATTCCGGAAGAAACTGCCGCAGAAAAGCGGCATGGCCGTGATCGAATATGCGACAAAAATCATAGCCGCCGCCGATAACAGACCTCTCAAGGACAGGCTGCTGTCCGAATTCGAGATATATGCCGACAAGGACATGGCCTGGTCGCGCTACCTCGCCAAGCTCGGCCCCATGCTCGGACTGATGGGCACCCTGATTCCCATGGGCCCGGCGCTCGTGGGCCTTTCGACGGGAGACATAGGCTCCATGGCCTACAACATGCAGGTGGCGTTCGCCACGACAGTGGTCGGCATGGTGTCGGCGGCGATAGGCTATTTCACCGAGCAGGTCAAGCAGCGCTGGTACCTCCGCGACCTGACCTCGTTGCAGTATCTGGCCGATATTCTCGACCCTGTCCAGACAGCCGCGTCTGCATCGGAAACGCCTGTCCCTGCCCGCAGCCGGCGTCCTTCAAGGCCTGCCGCACCGCTAGGGCGCAGTGAGCGGGAGATGCCCGCAAAAGATGGAGGGAAGGCGGAATGAGACGGCATCTTCTGAAAGGCCGCGAGGAGAGCGACCCGATGGGAGTGGTGAGCAACCTCTTCGACGTGGCCATGGTGTTTGCCGTGGCTCTGATGGTCGCCCTGGTCACCCGCTACAGCATGACCGAGATGTTCAGCCAGGAGGATTTCACCATCGTGAAGAACCCCGGCAAGGAGAACATGGAAATCATCACGAAGGAAGGCGAGAAGATAAACCGCTATACTCCTTCTGAGGACCAGAGCTCCAAGTCCGGAGCGAAGGGCCGCCGCGTCGGCATAGCCTACGAACTCGAGAACGGCGAAATCATCTATGTTCCCGAATAGGACTCTGCGCGCCTGTGTGCGGCGGAGTCCGCTGTCCGGAAAACACAAGGGCCGGCCCCAATGTCACGGGCCGGCCCTTGTCGTATGAATGGCGCTTCCGCGTCAGTCGATGAGCTTCAGTATCGTGAGGTCACATATTTCCGGATTTGCGGAATTGTCTTCGCCCACCGAACTCGTCGCGAAATATTGCTGGTTCGGGTCGTTGCTGAATTTGAACCAGCGGTCCCTGCCTACGTTGTGGACGTACTGGACTCCGTCTCCGAAGCTGATATCCCATATATAATAGGTGTCATCAGCAGTCGGCTCTGTCTTCATGAAGAAGAAGTTTCCGGCCGTAGAGGTGCCGCCTGCGGAACCCAGGTAGTTTCCGTTGGTGTTGCCTGCCGCCTCGCTGTAGAGATAGTAGCAGTCCGGGGCTCCGTCCACGGGGGCGATGGTGAACACATAGTCCATGATCTCGCCGGCTGCCGGAATGCCTCCGAGCGCAGGATCCGTTTCGAACTGCTTCGAGTCTATCTTGCTGCTGTTGTAGTTTTCGGTCGCAACTTTGTAGCTGTAGTCGGACATCTTGTAGCTTATCAGGTAGCTGTTGTCCGCCGAGAACACTTCTCCTTCGGTTATTTCCACGAAGTGAGGATCCTTTACGATCTGGGTCTCTCCGAGCGTGACTTCGGTCTTGTAGAGCGTTGCAGCCGGGTCATCAAGCTCGAAATTGCCGTCGCTGAATTCGAATTCGTTGTTGTCGGTGGTCACTGTCAGAGTCACGCCGGAGTATGAGCCGCGTTTCACGGGCACATAAACGTATCCTCCCTTCTCTATAGGAAAGACATTGCATATTTCCGTGGTCACACAGTTGGAGCCGCCCGCAAAGTTCTCATCTCCCTCAAAGTATGAGCTTACGTCGATGGTTCCGCAGAGGGGTTCGGCGGCGGTCATGGCCACGGAACTGATCTGGTCCCCGGAGAAGTCGGCGCTGAGGAAGCTGAAGCGCACTATCGAGACGGGCACTTCGTAGCGGACGGAAACCGATGTCTCGCCTGCTGACGGCACGTCTGTCGCCGCGAGCATCGGGATTACGATGCCGTCGCTGTTGTCCATGCATATGGAGTTCTGTACCTGCGTTCCGGGAATTTCGAGCTTGAGATTCTCAAGCAGGCTTCCTTCAAGGCCCTCTCCCGGATATACTACATACAGCTTGTTGTCCGTGCCGGCCGTTTCTGGAATTGTTGCGGTGAACCTGCCGTCTGCGGACACTTCGGCTGTCCTGACAACATCGGAGGCGCAGTCGGTCACATATGCCACGACATCTCCTTCCTTCCAGACGAGGTGGGAGTAGTCTGAATATTCATATTCTATTCCCGTCTTCGTCCCGATGCTCTCGGTGCTGACGGTTATCCGGCGGGTCTGCTGGTTGTCCGGCATCTGGGAGACGGTGCAGGCCGTGGCTGCAATGGCCGCTGCCGCGATATATAACAAGGTATATTGTTTCATGATTCTGTTTCTGAATTGTTTGTTCTCGCATTTAATTCCAGGGGTTGATTTCCGTGTCGCCCCAGTTGCCGGTGTCGGTATCGTCGTAGTCCTTCGCGGGCACATAGAAGACTTCGCAGGTCGTGTCAACCCGAAGGGTGCCCGGATTTGCGTTCTCGTTGAGATAAAGCGACTCCATGCCGTTTTCCGTGCAGAATACGGAAGTGACGGAGGCCATGCTGCTCAAGTCGAGCGACTTCAGGCGGTTCGAGGAAACGTCGATCATGGCGACATTCTTCAGATAGTTGAGGCTCAGCTGCTCGAATTCGTTGGATGCGAGGGTCAGGGAGTTGATGTTCTCGCAGCCGCTGAGGTCTATGCGCGAAAGATTGTTGCCCCCGAGGGTGACGGACACCAGCGTGCCGGTTGACGGGAGCTTTATGTCGGAAATATTGTTGACGCTGGCTTCCAGTTCGGTGAGCTGTTCAGAGGCGCCAAGGTCGAGGGAAGTCAGCAGGTTTGACGAGCAGTTGAGCATGTACAGGCCGGTGCATCCGTCGAGCCGGAGGGTGTTCAGTTCGTTGTTCTGCACATACAGCCAGGCTATGCTTGAACCGGAGAGGTCGAGTTCTGTGAGCTCGTTGTCGTTGACGGTGAGTGACCTGATGACTCCAAGACAGTCCGTAAGATCCAGGGCGGTGAGCTGATTCTCTCTGCAGTCTATGTCGGAGAGCGAGGTGCAGCCTTCAAGATTGACGGACGAGATATTGTTTCCGAAGGCGTTCAGCTTCGTGAGCTTGCTGCAGCCGGAGAGATCCAGTTCCCCGCTGATTTCATTGTGCCAGCAGGTGAGGCTCGTCATGTTCTTGTTGTTCGAGAGATCCAGTTCGGTGAGCTTGTTGCTGGCCACGTCGATTGTTTCGAGTTCCGTGCAGGAGCTGAGGTCGACCGAGGTCAGCTCGTTGCTGTACATGTTGAATTCGTAGAGCTTCGTGCTTGCCTTGACGTCAACTGAAGGTATGCTGTTGGCGTGTGCTATGAGTTGCCGGAGCTCGGGGCAGCCGGAGATGTCAAGTCCGGCAAGCCCGCTCTCGGAGCAGTTGAGATACAGCATGTTGCTCTTGCCGCTCAAGTCCAGGGTGTAGCCGTACATGGGGTTTCTCCTCACTGTGACATTGACGAGGGCGGGGTTGTTGCTGAAGTCAAGTTCGGGTATGGAGTTGTAGGCAATGTTGATGTCCTCGAGGGCGACGCAGTCCGTGACATCGAGCGAGGCTACGGCCCCGTCGACAATGTTGATGGACTTGAGCGCCGCGCACCCGTCGAGGCTGACCGATTCGAGAATGTAGCCGGTCATGTCGTTGGCCTTGAGGATTTCAAGGGACGAGCAGCCCGAGAGATTGATGTCCGTAAGGAGATTATGGTCGCAGTAAAGTTCTTTCAGAGAGGTCATGCCGCTCAGGTCAAGCTCGGGGCCTACGGTGTTGTAGCTTATGTTGAGCACCTCGAGATTGGAGAGTTCCCTGACTCCCTTGAGCGAGGTGAGCGTAGCGTCCGAATCGGTGCAGACCAGTTCGGTTATGGCGAGCATCTCCTCCTCGTCAAGTTCGGAATCGGAGTCAGTGTCATACTTCGAGATGAGGAATGCCAGAAAGTCGGAATCGAATTTATCGGCTATCGTGGGTTCTTCTGCAAGCTGCACTACGGTCACGGTCTCTTTTGCCGTCCGGGCGACGATCGTGAACTCCGCTTCTCTGGATGCGCCCGTGTCATTGGCTTTCACTGTCAGAGTCAGCTCGACGTCACCGGGTTCGCCTCCCTGGGGAGTTATCTCAAGCCAGTCGACGGAATCATAGGTGATGTACCATTGTTCGTTTGTACTGAAGGAGAACTTCTGAAAGCTCTCTTCAGAGGTCAGTTCAATCGGGATCCCCCCGTTACCAAGTGAGATTCTTGGTTCTTCGGCAGTCTCGACTTTTTTGCAGGACGCCGTCACTACCGCCAGAACAGCGGCAATAGCAGTCATGGTTAGATACGTTCTCATCATATTGTAAATTTATGATGTCCAAATATAACGATTCTTTATAAATTTTTTAATGAAATCCGGCTTTTTTGCGGTCGGATTGCCGATCCTGCCCGGAGCGTCCGCGCTGAAACGGGACTACGGCCGCATCGGGCCCGCCCTGCCTGCCGCGATGCCGGTATGATTGCCGTTTCCGTCTGGTGGCTGTGACAGAAGCGCAGCTCCGTGAGGGAAAATGAAATTCACCTTTCATCATGGATACTGCCGGCCTGGAATATACTCACGGCTCATCATGGATTCTGCCGGCCTGGCCTGACGTCGCCGACCGCTTTTTGCGAATACCATGCTGCCGAGTGAAAGGAACGAAAAAAAGAGAGAACCCCATCGCCGAAGGTTCTCTCTCTTTCTTGTAATCTGGAATGGCTCACTGATTGTCTGACGCGTTAGCTATGTCGGGCGATGTCGTGCAATTTTTAGTTCAGTGCAAAGTTATGATTTCCGCAGTCGTTTTTCAATACCAACATCTTATGATTATGCATCGTTCAGGGAGCCGTCCCCGGTCTTGCGACCTTTTTACGCAGTCACCAGCTTCTTGCCGGTCTTCGCGTTGCGAGCAGGCTTCTTTTCCCAGATGTCCTGGGTGAAGAACCTGCATAT
>DVLC01000018.1 GCA_018715685.1 Candidatus Cryptobacteroides merdipullorum | reverse complement strand
TTCGGACATGAAAAAGGAGCATTCACGGGAGCCATCGGCGAGCGCAAGGGCTATTTCGAAGAGGCCGACGGAGGAACGCTCTTCCTCGACGAGATCGGCGAACTGCCGAAGGAGACTCAGGCGCTGCTGCTCAGGGTGCTTCAGGACGGCGAATATATTAAGGTAGGATCTTCCAAGGTCGAGAAGACGGACGTGCGCGTCGTCGCCGCGACCAACGTGAACCTCGCATACGCCGTCGCCACGGGCAAGTTCCGCGAGGACCTGTACTACCGACTGTCGGGCATACAGATCGGCATGCCGGCGCTGAGGGAGCGCACGAAAGACGACATCTATCTGCTGTTCCGCAAGTTCTCTACAGACTTCGCCGAAAAATACGGGCTCTGCAAGATCAGCCTGACCCACGAATCGATAAATCTCCTGACCTCGTACCGCTGGCCCGGGAATGTCAGACAGCTCAAGAATGTGGCCCAGACCATAACCGCGCTCGAATCAAGGCCGCTCAACACCGGTTCGGAAAGACTGGAGATAGGCCCCGAGGTGCTGCAAACCTACATACCCAAGGACAGCGGCGCACTGGTGCAGGCAGCACCGCAGAACGGAGGGTCAATGTCGGAAAGCGACAGGCAGCAGATAATCAGCGCCATCTACATGCTCAAGCAGGAGGTGGACCGTCTGCGGGCCATGGTCGAAGCAAGGGACGCCGGGGTCCGGACCGTCGTGCCGGCGGCCCCGAGGCTGGTGGAAAGCACCGCCGCCGGAGCCCCCGGGCCGGAGTTCCGGGACGACAGCCGGGAGCCGGAGCAAGAGCAGCTCTCGATCAGGAAAATAAACGACGATCTCATAGAGAAATGTCTCGCCAAGCACGGAGGCAAGGTCAAGCCGGCCGCAGCCGAACTCGGAATATCCGAACGCACAATATACCGCAAGCTCGCGGAAAAGAAGAACGCGAAATGATGACAACGGCAGGAACAATAAGAAGAATCGCAGTGAATCTCGCGGCCTTCGCCGCGGTCATACTCGGGACGTCGTCCTGCGGAATATATTCCTTCTCCGGCACCTCGATCCAGCCGGACGTGAACACGATCACCATCAATTATTTCGAATACAGGGCACTTCAGGTCAATCCTACATTGAGCAACGACCTGACGGAGGCGCTGCGGACACGTTTCCGCCAGATGACGAGCCTGGAGCAGGTGGACATGGACGGAGACCTCGAAATCACCGGCGAGGTGACCGGATACAGCGTGTCGCCGTCGTCCGTCACGGCCGATGAAGTAGCCGCCCAGAACCGGCTCACCATAACGGTAAGAGTCAGCTTCATGAACCGGAAGTATCCGGAAGACGACTTCGAGGGCCAGAATTTCTCGGGATACGCCGACTACGACTCCACCCAGTCTCTCGACGCCGTGCAGTCGACCCTGTGCGCCGAAATCATCGACAAAATTGTCGAAGACATCTTCAACGCCACTGTTGCCCAATGGTAAACGCTATCGACATACACAAGCTGACGCTGGAAGAGCTCAACGGAGTGGTGGACCTCTACCCCTGGTACGGAGGCGCCCGCATGGAGCTGTGCCGCAGGATGGCCGCGCTCGGCGCGCTTTCAGAGAGCCAGGTGGCCAGAACCGCCCTGCACATATCCTCGCGCCGCCTGCTGTACGACCTCGTCAAAGGCGGTAAGAAGGCCGACTGTTCCGACAAGGACGCGAAAACGCTCATCGAATCCTATATAAGCAGCCCCTCTCCGGCCGCTGAGCCGAAACGGGTGCACGTGGTCGGAGGAGACTACTTCTCGCAGGCGGAATACGACTCGGTACGGCAGTCGGACGACAGGATATTCTCCCGTTTCGCCACCAAGGCGAGGGAGGAGGGATATACGGACACGGAAGACGACAGATTCATGGACTTCTGCACCGAGACCCTCGCAAAAATCTATCTTGAACAGGATTACAGAGATCAGGCGATAGACATTTATTCAAAGTTAAGTTTGCGTTATCCGGAAAAAAGTGTTTACTTTGCAACCCTTATTGACGAAATAAAACAAAAAGAACAATAACAAATGAACGCTTTGTTTATAATTCTGACGGTCCTCATCATCCTTGCGGCCATCCTGCTCATCATCGTAGTGCTGCTGCAGAGCGGCAAGGGTTCGGGCATGGCCAGCAACTTCGTAGCCGGAAACCAGACCCTCGGCGTCCGTCAGACAGCTGACATCCTCGAAAAAATCACCTGGGGACTCGTAGCATTCATCCTCGTGCTTTCAGTAGCCGCATCCTTCACCACCGGCCCGACCGGCGGCGCAGGAGTGGACATCACGGACAAGATCGAGAACACGACGAACAACGCCCAGCCCGCATTCCCCACGGCTCCGATCCAGCAGGAGGCTCCGACCACCGAAAGCACTCCGACGGAATAAGCCGCACTCGCTGACAATTTGTCAGTGGAATATGATTTGAACGACAGTTATCGTCGGTCCGCATTAAGGGCCGGCGATAATTGATTATGGAAAACAGCAAATACGAATTCTTAAGCAAATACGCCATCGACCTCAACGAGGCCGCGGCAAAAGGCAAGCTCGACCCCGTCAT
>DVLC01000017.1 GCA_018715685.1 Candidatus Cryptobacteroides merdipullorum | reverse complement strand
AGAGTGAAATCCAACCGGGGCATTGAGTTCAGACGTTGGGCGAACAGAGTGCTAAAGGAATATCTGCTGAAAGGCTATTCCGTCAACCGCCGTTTGACAGAACTGGAACATACCGTAGCGGAACATTCGCGGAAGATAGACTTCTTCGTCCGCACCTCATTACCACCAGTGGAAGGCATTTTCTACGATGGCCAGATCTTCGACGCCTACAAGTTCGCCACGGATCTGATACGCTCGGCAAAGAAATCAATCCTGCTGATAGACAACTATGTCGACGAATCCGTGCTGCTGATGCTCAGCAAGCGGAATGCCGGCGTTGATGCCGACATCTACACGCAAGCCGTCAGCCACCAGCTGCAACTGGACCTGCAGAAACACAACAGCCAATATCCCCCGATAAGCATCCATACTTACAAGAAGTGCCATGACCGCTTCCTGATTATCGACGGGGCGGACGTCTGGCATATCGGCGCCTCGCTGAAAGACCTCGGCAAGAAGATGTTCGCGTTCTCCAAACTGTCCATCCCTGCCGAGGCAGTCACGGGTTTGCTGTAGAAGCACTCGTGAAATTCATAGGCTACGGCCGGAATTACAAAAGACTTGTGTGCGGCGGGTTTTGCAAAAACGGCCTCCCGGACACCTGGAAAGGCTTTTTTTGGTAACCTTTTGCTCCCACGTCACCCTTCGGAAGCCGACCTGAGGGCAATGCTGGAATGCAAATGACTGTCGCTCAGCATATTTAGGAGACATGGCGCACACACATTTTCTGAATCCATTTCCGGGGATTTGCCAACCCGTGCCGACAGATTTGCAATCCTGCGTCAATATGCCCCCCATGTTCCGGCGGATTGCAAATCCGCCAACGCCGGCCGCACCACAAATGCACCTACAGCACCACCTCGACGAGCTGCCCCACGAGAGAGGGGTCGAAGGGACGCGAGACGCGGATGTAGTTGCCCGTATAGCCTTCCATGAAGCCGTCGCGGTCGGTGGACTCGAACAGCACCTTCTCGCGGATGCCGCGGTTGGCGTCAAGGAACTCTGAATGAAGACTGGCGCACAGCTCCTCGACGACCGCGACGCGGCGGTGCTTCTCGGCCTCCGGAACCTGACCGGACATTGAGGCCGCGGGTGTGCCAGGCCGCCTGGAGTAGGGGAATACGTGGATGAAAGCCGGGCGTATCTCTTCGAGGAAGCCGAGACTCCGGCGGAACAGCTCTTCAGTTTCACCGGGCAGGCCGACCATCAGGTCGATGCCGAAGAACACCTTCGGCGAGCCTGGGCTCTCCATGCGGCGGCGTATGTATTCCAGCTTCCTGGCGAACAGGGCCGTGTCGTACTTGCGTCCCATCCTGGCCAGCAGCTCGTCGGAGCCTGTCTGCAGGGGGATATGGAAATGCGGCTGGAACTTCGTGCCGGAAGCGATCCAGTCGATGGTCTCCTCGCCCAGCAGGTTCGGCTCGATGCTCGAAATGCGGTATCTCTCGATGCCGGAAACTCCGTTCAGCGCCTTCAGCAGGTCGAGGAAACTCTCCCCGGTGCTGCGCCCGAAATCACCTGTGTTCACCCCGGTCAGCACGATTTCCTTCACGCCCTCGGCGGCTATCTTGCGGGCGTTCTCCACGCATTCGGCTATGGGTACGTTGCGGCTGCGTCCGCGTGCGTATGGTACGGTGCAGTAGGCGCAGAAATTGTCGCAGCCGTCCTGCACCTTGAGGAACGAACGGGTGCGCTCGCCGGTGCTGTAGGCCGCGAAGACCGGAGCGGCCTCGGCCGGGGCAGACGTGCCACGGATTGCAAGTCCGCTGGAACTCTGGGCCGTGTTGCCGCCGCGGGTTGCAAATCCGCTGCAACTCCGTTCGCGACAACCTTGGTCAGAATCGCGACAACCAGCACCCTCGCCGTCAGCAGTCGATATGCAACCGTCACTCCCGCCGCCGACAGCCGATATGCAACCAGCACCCTCGCTGCCGGCAACAAGCCCCGCCGCCTTCAGCGTCTCCGTCACCACCAGCGCCTTTTCGTGCGCGCCGAACACCCGGCTCACACCCTCGATAGCCTCGATCTCCGCGCGCCTCAGCTCCGCACTGCAGCCCGTCACCACCACCAGCGCCCCGGGATTCATCCTGTGGACGCGGCGCACGAGATTCCGCGACTTCCTGTCCGAAACCGCTGTAACGCTGCAGGTGTTCACCAGATATATGTCGGCCTTTTCGCTCCAGGGCACCACTTCCAGTCCCGCAGCCTTGAAGCCGCGTTCGTAGGTCGAGGTCTCGGCATAGTTGAGCTTGCAACCGAGGGTCAGGAAAGCTATCTTCATGAGTCTAAGCGAGAATTATGAACACGCAGGGGCGCTTCCCGATTTCCGGGACATGCGAGCGCCAGCCTGCGATGCTGTCTGTTCTGATGAACTGGGAGGGAAGGGTGATGTCCGCCGCGACGCAGAGCCGTGTGCGCGGCGAGAGCGTCTGGAGCATGTCGGCGAGCAGGGCGTCGTTGCGGTAGGGCGTCTCGATGATGATCTGGCTGCGCCTGGCCGCGGCTGACTGCTTCTCCATAGCCTTGAGCGCATTGCGGCGTTCTTCCGGCTTTGCGGGTACGTAGCCGCAGAATGCGAACGACTGTCCGTTGAGCCCGGAGGCCATCAGCGCGAGCATCAGCGACGAGGGCCCCACGAGCGGGACCACTTCCACGCCGCGGCGGTGGCAGAGGGCCACGAGTTCCGCGCCAGGATCGGCTACCGCTGGAAGTCCCGCTTCCGAGAGCAGGCCCACGTCCTCGCCCCGGTCAAACAGGGCGCCCAGCGCCTCCACGTCTGCGGCGCTGCTGTGTTCGTTGAGCTCATGGAACTCCAGTTCGGCGATGTGTCCCCTGAGTCCGTATTTCGACAGAAAGCGCCGTGCGGTCCGGATCTCCTCGACCACGAACACACGCAGCGAGCAGGCGCGTTCGATCACGCCTGCAGGGAGCACTTCCGCCGGCTCGTTATCGCCCAGCGGTGTCGGTATCAGGTATAGTTTCCCCTTGTTCATCTTCAATTCGTATTACCGCCTGCGCCGGCTGTTCCGCGGTCCGGCTGCTGTCCCGGGGGCTCTTTTTCGAGCCGAAGATGCCGCGCAGCAGGTCGTTGAATCTTGCATATTCCTTCTGGTAGCTCACGCCCACTCCGTTGCGCTGAGAGTAGTCGAGGTAGTTCGAATATTCGTCGGCCGAATGCGAGAACAGGTTGAGCCTGAACTTGCCTTCCGGGTCAAGCTTGATCTGAATGTCGAGGTCGCCGACCACGTCTCCGTTGGTCTCTGCCGAACTGCCGTACCGCCGGTTTCCCACGTTGCCTCCGACTATTACCCTGTTGTTGAAGAGCTGGGTGGATATCGCGACGTCGAACACGTTGGTGCCGCCGGAGACACCCTGATATCCGATGCCCACGTCAAGCGGGATGTCGAGTTTCTGGAGTATGGAGTTGAGCTGGTTGGACATGAGTTCCGTCACGTTCGAGAGCAGGATGTCGGAGCCGTTGACCACTCCGGACTGCTCGTCAGGTATGAAGGAACCCATGAGCAGCAGTGCGAGGAACTGCTTCTGGACCTTGTCGTCGGTGTTCAGGGCACTCTCCACCTGCGACTTGACAGTAGGGTTGAGGTCCGGCACGTTGATGCTGAACGACAGTCTCGGATTCCTCACCCTGTCGGAAATCCTGATTCCGCATTCCACCTCCCTCGACGTGCCGAGCGCCGCGTCGGACTCGGATTCGGCTATCAGGGACGAAAGCGAGGTCTTGAGCTTGTAGACCGCGTCTATGTCGAGTTCGCTGTCGGGGATGTTTCCGCTGAATTTCACGCTGCTGCCGTCCTGTATTTCAAAGTCGCGGTTCAGTATTCCCGGAATAGAGAAGGTGTAGCGCCCCTCGCTGATGTTGTAGTCGCCGTTGATGTCGAATATCGAGTCGGAGGGTCGCAGGTGCACGCTGACACTGCCTTCGCCGCTGAATGAGGCTATGCTTCCGGCCGACTTGTCAAGTTCGATGTATGCCGTCACTCCCGGATGGGCGGTGATCCTGGCCTGAATGTCTATCTCCCCGGCCGACTTTCTGACGGTGCTGAAGTCGGAAAGCATTTCGTCGTAGGGGTCCACGGGCTTCACCGGTTCGGTGAAGGTCAGCAGGTTGCTGGTGCTGCTGGATATGCTTTCGGAGGCGGGGATATGGATGTTCCCCGTGCCCGTCGTGCGTATCGCTGCGTTGACTCCCAACGAGGAGAACGGCCCCGTGACGGAGGCGTTTCCGCTGACGTTCAGTCTGCCGTAGATTCCGCTGCTTCCGCCTTCCCGGGCGTCCACCACGCGGAGGTTGTCGAGCATGAGCTGCGAGTCCATCTCGAAATTCCTGAGCCTGTCGTGTCTGACAGCTCCGGTCAGCCTTCCGCTGCCTTCCGCCTCGTCGCTTATGAGTATATCGTTGAAGTAAAGACCGCCGTTGTCCAGACTGAGCGGGCCGCTGATCATGTAGTTCACTCCGGTGAAGGCGAGTCCTAGGCGCACGTTGTCCAGATGGAGTCCGTCGCCGGATACGGAGAATCCGCTTGAGTCTCTGCCGAGCCGGAACTCTCCGCTGACGCTTCCGCCCACTTCGTCGAACACCTCGGCCAGGAACGGGCCTGCTACGGAGAGCGGGAGGCTGTCGAGCCTGGCCTTCATTGCGAGGTTCTCGTTGTCGAGCCTGTACCTGCCGTCGGCGTACAGGGCCGTCCGTCCGCCTATGCTGTGGCGCATGTATATGCTGATGTCGTCGCGCTGCTCCCCGAGTGCGCTGGCCAGTCTTATGCTGCCCGCATCGGTGCCACCGATTCCGAGAGAGTCCAGACGGAAGTTCATCAGCATGCCGGGAAGCTTTCCTTCGCCGGAAGTCAGCAGGGCGCGTCCTCCGGCCTTTCCTCTGATGCCGAGGGCTTCGGGCAGGAATTCGTCAATGATGGAGAGATCTATGTCGCTGGCCACGAGCGAGAGCGTGTCGGACCTGTTCTTGGACCAACCTCCGTCGATACTGATCATCTGCCTGTCCTTCCGCAGATTGAAACCGCTGACCGTGAGGTCGGAACCGTTGAAGCTGATTTCCGATTCGTCGAAGGCCCACATGCCGTCGTCGGTGGCGAGATAGGAGTAGAGTGGACGTGCGTCGAGCGTGAACACGCCGCTGGAGTCCCGTGCTATCCGCCCTTCGAGCATCAGTCTGCCGTCCTTCCCTCCGCCGGCGAATCTGCCGAAATTTAGGGTCGCGCTGAAACTGTCGTCGCTGGCACGGGCGTTCAGCACCGGTCTGTCGACCAGGATGTTCCCGGTGCGCAGCTCGCTCCCGGAAAGATTCGCTTCCATGTATTCGCTTCCGCTGAACAGTTCCAGATCCACACCCTTGACATATTCTCTTCCGAATGCGAGTCTTGACGAATGAAGGCTCGCCTCCAGTCTTCCTTCGTCCGAGATGGAAAGCGCCAGCCTCGTGCTGTCGGATATGTAGAGGCCGGGCATCACGAAGGACATGAGGTCTCGCGAGTCATGGAAGACGGCTTCAATATCGTAGGCGGAAGGGCTGCGTTCCACGGCGGATCCGCCGCGTATTGCCGGCAGATGCCTTTGCAGCGAGATGTCCTGTATGTCCGAGACGAACTGGGTGAGGGTGCCGGTCCCGGCGAAGAAGACATCGACGAAGGGGGAGTTCAGGTTGAAGCACTGCTCTCCGTCCTGGACATAGGCTCTGAAATCCACGTCTCCGACTTCGGTGCCGCCCTTGCCGTTCTCGACTCTGATGCCTCCGAGCCGCGCGAATCCCTCGATCATGCTGCCGCGGGCGGACAGGTCGGCGTCAATGTCGAGTCCTATGCGCGACACGCCCTCCCGCGGGTCGATTCCGAGCTTGTGGAGGTCTACGCCTGCGATGCTGCCGGAAACCTTGCCGCTCATGCGTCCGTCTTCGTCTCCGGGCGACGCGAGCACGCCGAGGCTGAACTCAAGCGAAGGATCGCTGCTGTCCAGTCTGCAGACGAGGGTGTTGTCTATGAAGCTGCCGGAAGCCGAGATTCCCGAATAGTCGGTCCCGTTGTAGTTTATTGAGCGTATTCCGAGAGTGTCGACCCTGATCCGGCTCATCCCGTTGTCGAGTCTTGCGGCGCCACGGGCTTCGAGGGTGCAGTCGCCGAACGGGAGCGCCGGATATATGCGGTCGAGCTGCAGTCCGTAACTGTTGAGCGAGGCTGATATCTCCAGTCCCCTTTCGCTGCTGACCAGGTTGCGCACGTCGGCAGTGATCCCGGCGCCGCCGGCAGATGAGTGCATCCTGGCGCTTATCTTCATGCGGTCGAGCGGCCCCTCGGCGTCTGCGTCAAGGGTGAGGCGGAGTCCGGGGGCATATTGCGACAGGTCGGGAGCCGTCCCCGGCATCCATTCCGCAAGCATGGCCGACAGGCCGGCGGTGGTGAACTCCAGACCCCTGATTTCCAGTCCGGCCATCATTCTGCCGACATCGGGCAGGCCTACGGCGCTGCCGGAAAGGGTTCCTGAAACCCCGTTCTGCCTGTCGGCGAAACCGAGGTCCGAGAAGCTGAAATCGTTGACATAGCCCTTGAGTCCGCACCCTTCGATTTCGAGCCGGGATTCGGTGCCGTCAAGGATTCCGGCCAGATATTTCAGCGTCGGTATTCCAAGTTCCGAGCGCCTGAGGTCGCATTCCATCAGAACTTCTTCCGTGAAGTTCTCGAAAGATGAGGAGCCGGCGTATGTCATGGTGAAGGTTCTGACATTGAGCTGCGACCAGGGATCCTTGAGCCTGAAGTTCTCCACGACGGTCTTTCCCTGCCCGGCGACGCAGCGCCCGCTTGCCCTGAGGAGCCTGTAACCGGATTTCTCGGTCAGTGTGACCTTGTCGGCGACACCGTACATCCTGCCTCCGGCGAACCTCAGGGAGTGCCCGTTGATGTCGGCGGTGAGGTCAAGGTCATCGTAGTTGAGACCGTAGCCCGGATATGTGCTCATGGCTTCGCAGAAATTGTTGAGCCTGAACCGGAAGTTCTTGATTCTGACTTTGCGGATGCGGAAGATCTCCGGGCCCGGTTCGGGCCTTTCCGTGGATTCCTCCAGATTGAAAATGCGTTCAAGGTTGGTCCTGTTCCCCGGCTCCACGGTCAGATGCAGCATGGCATCGCTGATATTGACCCGGTTGATGCGTATGCCATTGCCGTCCAGCAGACCCGAAAGTCTGAAGGTCGCTGTTATCGTTCTGGCGCTGAACAGGGTGTCTGCTCTTTCCCAGCCGCGGCCGTTGATGTCCTCGCTATAGGGATCCTTGTCGAGAATTACCGCGCCTTTTAGCAGCAGCACGCCTGAAGGGAGCACGCGGAGCTCGTCGTATCCGACCTTCCCGTCAAGAGTTTCGGTCAGTCTGTCGAGCGCGCTGCGGGTGAGCTTCGTCTGCACATAAGGCGTCTGGACGGCCACGATGAAACCTAACAGCACGACGGCAAGCAGACCGGCGATTCTGGCGGCTATGTAACTTCCCTTTCTATACATCCCTAACCTACAAAGATAGCATTAATCTTCAAAGAATGCAGGAAAAAATTCTTAACTTTGCCGCTTCAGATTTGAATTATGTCCGACGTCATACTTGGAATAGAGTCGTCCTGTGACGACACCTCCGCCGCCGTGATCCGCGACGGCTATCTTCTCTCGAATGTCATAGCAAGCCAGGACGTACACAAGGCATACGGCGGCGTGGTGCCGGAACTCGCCTCGCGCGCTCATGAGCTCAACATCGTGCCCGTGGTCAGCGAGGCCCTGTCGCGCGCCGGGATCAAGGCTTTCGACATCACGGCGATAGCCTTCACCCGCGGTCCCGGACTGCTGGGCTCCCTGCTCGTGGGGACCTCGTTCGCCAAGGCCATGGGAGTCGCTCTCGACATTCCCATAATCATGGTCAACCACCTTCAGGGACACATACTCGCCGACTTCATCAAGCAGGAGGGGAAAGAACCGCACCAGCCGGCCTTTCCTTATCTGTGTCTGCTGGTGAGCGGAGGCAATTCGCAGATTGTCAGGGTGGAAGACCCGCTCCACTTCGAGATACTTGGCCAGACCAT
>DVLC01000016.1 GCA_018715685.1 Candidatus Cryptobacteroides merdipullorum | reverse complement strand
GCCGCAAGCAAGAATGAAAAACGGAAGAAGGAATATTGCAGGAATCGCACATTCATTAAAGAAGCCGCAATGAAAAGAATATTCGCAAAATTTCAAAACAACTTCTAATTTTGCAGCCGAAAAGAAAGGACAGATGACAGACTGCATAATATTCGATTTGGACGGCACGATAGCCGACACCTCGGCCGGCATAATCGCCACCACGCAGGAGGCGTTCAGACAACTTGGATTTCCGGAAATAAGCGAAGAACAGATACGCCCCACGATAGGGCTCGTGCTGGAGCAATCGCTGCAGCGCGCGGCCGGACTCACGGCCGAACTGACCATCATGGCGGCCAGAAAGTACCGCGAGATATTCCCGGAATACGGGGCTTCCGCGAGCACCCTTTTCCCGGGAGTGGCCGAAACACTCGCCGAATTCAGCTCCAGAGGTTTCAGGATGGCGATTGCGACCTCCCGCGGACGCGATTCCCTTGAAATGATTATGGCTCCGTACGGGATAGAAAAATATTTCGACGACATTGTCACGGCGACCGACGGACTCGCACCGAAACCCGCGCCCGACCTCGTGCTCGCCCTGCTTGCGAGGATGAAACAGCCGGCAGAAAACACGCTCGTTGTCGGCGACACCGTCTTCGACATTCAGATGGGTGCCGGAGCCGGATGCCGGACCTGCGGTGTCAGCTACGGTAACCAGACGGAGACGCAGCTACGAACCGCGTCTCCGGACTACATAGCCGGCAGTTTCGCCGGACTTCTGGAAATCGTCTGAACGCTTCTAATACTCGACCTTGTCGTCCTTGAGCCTCCAGTCCTCGAACGCCTTGATGGCCTCCTCGGGAAGCAGTCTCATGGATGCAAGCCTGCGGTCTTCGGGCTTCAGCGCTATCTCCTCGTAGATGAACGCGTCGTCAAAGCCTATTTCAGCCGCGTCGTGCTGGTTGTTGCCGTAGTACATGCGGTCGAGATGCGCCCAGTAGATGGCGCCGAGGCACATCGGGCAGGGTTCGCATGAAGTGTATATCTCGCAGCCGCTGAGGTCGAAGGTGTTCAGCTTGCGGCACGCGGCCCTGATCGCACTGACCTCCGCGTGAGCCGTGGGGTCGTGCTCGTCGGTCACCCTGTTGCATCCTGTCGCCACGATCTCCCCGTCCTTCGCTATCACCGCGCCGAAAGGCCCTCCGCCCTCGGCGACATTTCTGACCGAAAGCTCTATCGCCTTCCGCATGAGTTCTTCCTTTGTCATATCTGTTCTTTTTTATCCGGCACAAGATAGCAAAAATTTCCGCTCGCCGGAGCCGGAGTGTCAGACAAGCAGGTACTTTTTCAGTTCACGACGGAGAACATGCTGGACCGGATACCGGGCACGGCTCCGCCGGAGATCCTCCTGCAGCTGCCGTAATAAGTCATCCGGATCCCCCGCCTCGGCGAGACGCCGGAGATTGTCAGCGCTCAGCCGCTCCAACAGCGCGTGGAACTCCGGCCCGTGGTTCGGATGCTTCAGATGGCAGAGTTCGTGCAGAATCACATGGTCACGCAGCAGCTGCGGCAGCCGCACGAGGTTCAGGTTAAGATTGATATTGCCGAGGGCGGAGCAGCTGCCCCAGTTGGACGAATTGTGCTTGATGAAGACGCGGCCGTAGCTGAAACCATAGCGCTCCGCAAGTTCGGAGAGCCGCCGGGGCAACAGCTCCTTGGCCTCCTTGCGCATGGCCTCGACCTGTTCCGGAGCCACGGCGGCAGCAGAGGCGCTTTCCCTGACAGACTTCTGCCTTTCCATCGTCTTCAGCACCCACCCGCGATGCTGCACGAAAACCTGCATACCGGCGGCAAAGCTGCATGGCAGCGGCACCGTCACGGTAACGCCCTTCAGCGGATGCACCCTGACGCTGATCCGCCTCGCCCGAGCGCTCTTCACGAGCCGCACCGGGCCTATTTCAGGGTCATTATAGGTTCTTGAAGACATTCGGCAAAGGTATCAATTCTTTTTGTCTTCTTTTGAAAAATCGTTATATTTGAAAGGTCCACCTAAATCAATACCACATGCCATCACGTTTGATCTTTCTGCTCGGAGGCCATGACCTTGAGATGATAACTATCGCCGATATCCTAAACAAACTGGGAATCAAGTTCTATGATGAGAATCTCAAATGGGATAATGCCAACCTTAGCCGTTACTCAAAACAGGTGACAGAGTTCGGGAACAATCCTGAATACCTCATCTGTGGCATTGAACTCAAGAATGACTTAGGCAGTCTGCCTGTCAACTACAAATTGATTGACCACCACGAAAATAACGACAAAATGCCGTCGTCTCTCGAACAAGTCGCCGAGATTCTTGGCATAAGCCTTGACAGAAAACATCAACTGATTGCCGCCAATGACCGCGGTTACATAACCGAGATGGAAAAGTACGGCGCAACAAGTCAGGAAATCAAAAGCATACGCAAGGAAGACAGAGAAGCCCAGGGCATGTCGGAGGAAAATGAAAAGGCAGCAAAAAATGCAATAGCTGAAAATATGGAA
>DVLC01000003.1 GCA_018715685.1 Candidatus Cryptobacteroides merdipullorum | reverse complement strand
GTCAATCAGAACGAAGGCAAGGCATTCATGATGCACAGACCACATCCTGATAATAAGATCAAGTTGTATGTGATGAAGCAGGTATTGGAATACCTGTCGAAGAACTCTGATATTTTTAAAGATAACAATTGATATATGGGCTATCTGAAATACAAAGGGTACAGTGGCAGTGTCGAGTACAGCGAGGTGGACGACTGCCTGTTCGGGAAAGTGCAGGGGATGGACAAGGACTGCATAAGCTATGAAGGCGAAACCCTCTCGGGGCTCAGACATGATTTCGAAGAAGCGGTGGACGCCTATCTTGAGAGCTGTAAAGAACGCGGAGTCATCCCTCGAAGGCCGTTCAGTGGCAGGTTGGTTTTGAGGATGTCCTCCGAACTTCATGGCAGGGTCGCCTTCGCCGCAGCCGGTCTCGGAACCACGATCAACGAGTTCATCAACCGGGCTCTGGTCGATGAACTGGACTGTCTTGGCATTAACTTGAAATCCTCCGCTACAGCGAAGTTGTAATCATTGATTTGTTTGGGAGGCCGACCCAAAAGGTTTAATATCTCTTTGAGAATCGAATATTCGAAAGAGGATGACTTTCACTTTTGAGTCACCCCCACGAGTTCGGCTATTCTGCGAATTCCAGCTCGTCGAGCAGGGCGCCGGCGCCGCAGACCTTGTCGACGACGAACAGAAGGTAACGGATGTCGAGGCAGATGTTGCGGCAGAAGGCGGGGTCGAAGGCGATGTCGCTCATCGTGCCTTCCCATACGCGGTCGAAGTTCAGGCCGATCAGATTGCCGTCGGCATCGATGACGGGGCTTCCGGAGTTGCCGCCGCTCGTGTGGTTCGTGGCGATGAAGCAGACGGGCATGTCGTCATAGAGTCCGGTCGCGTAGAGTTCGCGCAGTTTCTGCGGCACATTGTAGTCGAAAATTTCGGGATTGTCCTTCTCCATGATGCCAGTCAGCGTGGATACAGGCTTGTACCATACTCCGTCCGAGGGAGCATAGCCTGACACATTGCCGTAGGCGACCCTCAGTGTCAGATTTGCGTCGGGATAGAACGCCTTTTCCGGTTCGAATTCCATCTGTCCGCGCATATAGTCCTTGTAGAGGGCGCTTATCTCGTCGCTGATGCGCCTGTATTCGGGCAGAAGCACATTGTTGTAGTGGTCGGTGAAGGCTTTCCGGAAAGCGTATGCCGGGTCGTTCTCCACATCCGAGAGGTCTCCGGAGGCCAGTCCGCCTCCGAAAACCGCGTTGGCCCATGCGCTGACGCTACCGAACTGTCCGAGCTGTTCTCCGAAATATGCGGGCCGGAATTCCTCGGGGACGTTTTCGGAATATGCCTCCATGACGGCTATGAAACTCTCCTTGTCGACCGGCAGCCACCAGTCCTTGTAGAAGTTCTCCGCCGTCTGAGCCTTCTGCTCGTCGGAGGCGTGGGAATATGCGGTCGCGAATTTCGGCAGCTCTATGGTCAGGGCTGATTCCGAAGTGTACTCCCTTGCGAAATTCAGGGGTTCAAGGACTGAATATAGCGAGTCGAGCCTGTCCAGCAGACCTTCGTAGCGGCTTCCGGCGGCCCAGCCTCTGAACCTCGCCTCATAGGCTTCCTTTTCGGAAACCGTCCCGTTGCGCTCTATGCCTCCGGACTCGCCCTGCCATTTCTTCCAGGCGTTCGACACGCTTGCATATTTCGACGAGTAGCGTATGCGCAGATCCTGGCTGCTGTCCATGTATTTCTTCATGATCTCCAGCCTCATGGTGCGCAACGCTATCTTTGCCGGATCGGAGACTTCGCCTATATAGCGCACCTCATCCGAGGTCACGTACTCGCGCGTGCTTCCCGGAAAGCCGTAGATGAAGGTGAAGTCGCCTTCCCCGACTCCGGCGGTCGAGATTTTGAAATACTTTTTCGGCCGGTAGGGCACATTGTCCTCACTGTAGGCTGCCGGTTCGTTGTCGGGACCGGCATAGATGCGGAAAATCGAAAAGTCCCCGGTGTGGCGCGGCCACATCCAGTTGTCGGTGTCGCCTCCGAATTTTCCTATAGAGGAGGGAGGAGCCCCTACCAGACGCACGTCGGTGAACTCCTTGTAGACGAACAGAAAATACTGGTTGCCGTAGTAGAATTCCTCGACGGAGGCGGTCAGCCCTTTTCCGGCCGATTCGGCCGCGGTCACCAGACTGTCTATCGCCGTACGGCTGTCGGCCGCCTGCGACACTTCTGCAGTGACATCCTGCATATATTCGAGGAACATCACGCTGAGACCGGGGTTAGGCAGCTCCTCCTCGCGGTTCAGGGCCCAGAATCCGTCGCGCAGGTAGTCGTGCTCCACGGAGCTGTGCTTCTGTATCTGGCTGTAGCCGCAGTGGTGGTTGGTGAAGAGCAGCCCTTCGGGCGACACCACCTCTCCGGTGCATCCTCCGCCGAACAGCACCACCGCGTCCTTCAGCGAGGCCTGGTTGATGCTGTAGATGTCCTCGGCGTCGAGGGTGAAGCCTTTCTCGTGCATGTGTTCGATGCGCTGGGATATCAGCATGGGCAGCCACATCCCCTCGTCGGCATTCGCCGCAGGCGTCAGCATGGCAGCGGCGAGCAGTACGGTTACAGTCTTGCGTATATTCATTCCAACAGTATTAAGTCCTGATATGTTGTTCTCGGCCGTCAGGCGATCTGGGGCTTTCCGGGGCGTTCCTTCCTCGGGGCGTCTGCGAGCTCGCGCTTCTCCATCTTCCCTGCCTGCAGTTCGTTCCATGCCTGGCGGTTGCGCCAGATGTCCACGGCCGTGAAGATCGCCGCACGCATGGAGAGCGGATCGGCTTCGTCGCGGCCGGCCATCTCGAACGCCGTGCCGTGGTCGGGCGAGGTGCGCACTATCGGCAGTCCGGCGGTGAAGTTCACGCCGTCCTCAAACGAGAGAGCCTTGAACGGGGCGAGACCCTGGTCGTGGTACATCGCGAGCGTGGCGTCGAACTTCTCGTAGTGGCTGAGTCCGAAGTATCCGTCGGGAGAGAAGGGGCCGTATGCGAGTATGCCCTCTTCATTGGCCTTCCTGATCGCGGGTATGATGATGTCCTGCTCTTCGGTGCCGAGCAGCCCTCCGTCCCCGCTGTGGGGGTTGAGGCTCAGCACGGCTATCAGCGGCCTGTCGACCATGAAATCCTGGCGCAGCGACGCGTGGATCAGCCTTAGCTTGCTCAATATCTTCTCCTCGGTTATCTGCGAGGGCACGTCCTTGAGGGGAATGTGGCCTGTCACGACGGCGAGCTTGAGCCTGTGGCTGACCATGAACATCGCGACATCCTTGGCTCCGAAAACATTCTGGAGATATTCAGTGTGTCCGGGAAAGCCGAAACCTTCGTTCACCATGGCTTTCTTGTTGATGGGACCCGTGACAAGAACGTCTATCATACCTGCCTTGAGTTCGGAGACGGCTCTGTCCAGCGATGCTATTGCGCCCTTTGCGGATTCGGCGGTCGCCTGTCCGGGCTCGGCGAAACTGTTGTCCGGCAGACAGTTGACGATGTTTATGCGCTTGGGTTTCGCCTCGGAGGCGGAGTTGACGGCGTAGGTGTCCATCTGCTCGATTTCGGGGATGGTCTTTCTGTAGAAGCTGAACAGTTTGGGTGAGCCGTAGACCACCGGGGTGAACTGGTCGAGTATCCTGGGGTCGGAAAGCGCCTTTATTATGACTTCGTAGCCGATTCCGTTGGAATCGCCCTGCGTGATGCCCACTATGATCTTGTCGTTCTGCATATTGATGGTTGGTTATTTGTTCTCGTTGAAAATGCTTTCGGGAAGGTACCCTCTGTCTTCCGGCAGATCCGGTGCTGAATATGCCTCCACAGCGAGCCTGTCGCAGCGCTCGTTCTCCGGATGTCCGGCGTGTCCCTTTATCCAGTTGAAACTCAGCTTGAAGTCCGGGCTCAGCTCGTCGAATCTCGTCCAGAGGTCATTGTTCTTCTTGCGCTTCCAGTTTTTGGTGATAGTGTTCACGACGTATGTGGAGTCGCTGAACACCCTGACATCGGCGCCTTTCCAGCGTATGGCCTCCAGCCCCTTGATGACCGCCAGAAGCTCCATGCGGTTGTTGGTCGTAAGGGCGAATCCCCCCGAAAGCTCCTTCCGGAGACCGCCGCAGACGAGCACGACACCGTACCCTCCCGGGCCGGGGTTTCCGCTTGAAGCCCCGTCGGTGTAAAGATATATCGGCTCTCTGGTTGGCATTGTCGCAAAAATAGTTAATTTTGTTCGATTAACGGAGCCGCCGCAGCTATTTGTTGAAAATTACGGCGGCTCGAATCGGTTTCTTCCCAGATGGAATACAAGAGAAGCATAATGATTACAGGCGGTGCCGGCTTCATCGGCTCGCATGTCGTGCGGCTGTTCGTGAGAAAGTATCCCGAATACCGCATCATCAATGTTGACAAACTCACATACGCAGGGAATCTCGAGAATCTCAAGGATGTCGAGAACAGCTCAAACTACGTGTTCGAGAGGGCGGACATCTGTGATTTCGAACGGATCTGCGGACTTATGCGCAGTTACGACGTGGACGGCGTCATACACCTTGCCGCCGAAAGCCATGTGGACAGGAGCATACGCGACCCGTTCACTTTCGCCCGCACCAACGTCATGGGCACCTTGAGCCTGCTGGAAGCGGCCAGAAGATATTGGGAAGGACTGCCCGGAGGATATGAAGGCAGGCGTTTCTACCATATTTCGACCGATGAGGTGTACGGCGCTCTGGAGCTCACCCGGCCGGAAGGCGTGCCGGGAAGCGGCGAGTGCGGGGGCGGACCTTTCGGCGACGATTTCTTCAGGGAGGACACCGGCTATCGTCCGCACAGCCCCTACAGCGCCAGCAAGGCCAGCTCGGACCACTTCGTCCGGGCGTATCACGACACCTACGGCATGCCTACCATAGTCACCAACTGTTCGAACAACTATGGGCCGTATCAGTTCCCCGAAAAACTCATTCCTCTGTTCATCAACAATATACGCCACCGCAAGCCGCTGCCTGTATACGGAAAGGGCGAGAATGTCCGCGACTGGCTCTATGTGGAGGACCACGCGAGGGCGATAGATCTGATATTCCACGAGGGCCGCATCGCGGAGACTTACAATATCGGAGGATTCAACGAGTGGAAGAACATAGACATAGTCAAGGTTCTCATACGTACGGTCGACCGTCTGCTCGGCAGGGCTGAGGGAGAGGACATGGGCCTCATCACTTTCGTGACCGACAGGAAGGGACATGACATGCGATATGCCATCGACAGCGGCAAGCTCAAGCGGGAGCTCGGCTGGGAGCCGAGCCTCCAGTTCGAGGAGGGGATAGAGAAGACCGTGCGCTGGTACCTCGAGAACCAGGAATGGATGGACAGGGTGACCAGCGGAGAATACGAGAAGTATTACGAGCAGATGTACGCCGGCAGATGAAACTGTTTTCCATTATAGCGGCGCTGGTTCTTCTTGTCCCGCCCGCTTACGGGCAGTACAGGGATGCAGCCGACAGCAGCGCAGCCGGACAGGCTCCGGCATTCCGCCCTGTCCAGCTTGTGGCGCCCGGAGTCCTCATCGGAACAGGAACGCTCATCCACTGTTTCGCCCATGAAAGCTGGGACGGGGCGGTGAACGACGCGTTCTCGGGACTGCCGGGAAGTGCCCCCCATACCGAAGTGGACGACTGGATCCAGTATGCACCGTTCGTCGCCGACCTGGGTCTCGCTCTGACCGGAGTCCCCGCGGAGAACAGTTTCCTCGACAGGACCATAGAGTGCGCGGTTTCCGTGATAGTGCTGGCCGCGGTCACCCGGACCATGAAGAGCGTGATAAATTCTCCTCGCCCCATAGGAGATTCGCGCTCATTCCCTTCGGGGCATACCGCCACGGCGTTCACCGGAGCGGAGCTGGTCAGACTGGAATACGGATGGGGCTGGGGTGCCGGGGCGTATGCCGTCGCCGCCGCGGTGGGAGTGCTGCGCATGTATAACGGCGCTCATTGGTTCAGCGATGTGCTCACCGGTGCCGGAATAGGCATACTCTGCGCCCATGCGGGCCGCTGGTTGCTCGAACCGGTAAAGGGTCTGTTCGGCATTCCCGACACGGAGTGGGGTTCCGGCCGCCACCGGGAGAAGCCTGCGGTCTCCGCCGGAATGATTTCATCGGTCGATCCTTACAGCGGCGCGCTCTGCATGGGGCTGGCGCTGCGATTTTGAGATAGATTCAGGAATATGAAGATATTGATAACGGGAGCGGCGGGATTCATTGGCTTCTCGCTCGCGAAACGGCTGCTCGAAAGGGGAGACAGCGTTGTCGGAATCGACAACATGAACGACTATTACCCGGTGGCCCTCAAACGCGCGAGACTCGGGCGGCTCCGCAGACCCTCCTTCCGCTTCATTGAGATGGACATAGCCGACAGGAAGGCCCTGCCGGAACTCTTCGCTTCGGAGCATTTCGACTGCGTGGTCAATCTCGCCGCGCAGGCCGGGGTACGCTATTCGATAGAGAACCCATGGGCGTATGTCGACAGCAATCTTGTCGGTTTCGCCAATGTGCTCGAATGCTGCCGGCACTACCCGGTCGGGCATATGGTCTATGCCAGTTCCAGCAGCGTCTACGGCGGCAACGAGAAAGTTCCGTTCAGCGAGGACGACAGGGTGGACGACCCGGTCAGCCTGTATGCGGCCACGAAGAAGTCGGGCGAGCTCATGGCCTCATGCTACAGCCGCCTTTACGGAATAAGCGCGACGGGACTGCGTTTCTTTACGGTCTACGGCCCCTGGGGACGTCCGGACATGTCTCCCTCGCTCTTCGCCGCGGCGATATTCGGAGGAAAGCCCATAAAGGTGTTCAACCACGGAGACATGCTTCGGGACTTCACCTATATCGACGACATCGTCGAAGGGGTCATCAGAGTGATTGACGGAACGCCCCGGCGTCACGAAGTCTACAACATAGGCTGCGGACGTCCGGTCAGACTCATGGACTTCATCGGTGAGATCGAGGCGGCGGCCGGTCGTCGGGCCGAGAAAATCATGCTTCCCATGCAGCCCGGAGACGTGTACCGGACTTATGCCGACACATCGAAGCTGGAGCGGGATTTCGGCTACAGGCCTGAAGTCACGCTGCACGAGGGTGTCGCCCGTTTCATCGAGTGGTACAGGTCGGACTTGAACCCTCTCCGCTGAACCAGCGCATTACGGCTCCGAGAACGGATGTCCTGTCGGTTTCGGACAGGAAGGCCTCAAGCGGGACGGTAAGCGACACCGTCCGGAAATTTCCGCCGTCATTCCAGACCGCTGCGCCTAAATGGCTGTCCGGGAAGGTTATCCATATTCCGGAATCATGTCCGGCAGCCTTCAGTCCGTCAGGACTCTCCACGCAGTAGATCTCGGGATTGATTTTGCTGGAATATTCCATGTCTCCGATTTTTCCGTAGCGTCCCGCGTCCGGCGTGGCCAGCGAATATCCGAACAGGGACTTCGTGAAAGCGGCTGTGGATTCGTCGCAGTCCGATGCGATATTGCTTCCGCTGATGAAGATGCATCCGCCTTTGCCGGCGAATTCGGCCAGCGCGTCGCAGAGCTCGTCCGGGAACACTTCGAATCTGTCGGGAACTGCGCCGCGTCCTATTTTCGTCCTGCGCTGCTTGCCGCATATCAGATCGAGCGCGAAGGCGTCGAAAGTCATCGTGGAGTCGCAGAACGCGGCTTTGGATGCTGAGCAGAAGCTGTATCCGAGCTGCATCAGCGCCTTTCCGTGCACGGATGGGAAGTCGAAGGTGTTGCCGGCGACGAAACGGCCCGCATAGTCGCTGTAGGATGCTCCGAAACCCGGGTAGTCGTTGTCTATGAACCCGACGCTTCTGTCGAATTCATAATTCTCCCCGACGAAGCCTATGTCCCTGATATATGGCACGCCGCTGTCCATCCGGGCGACGAAGCCTGCGAATTCGGGCGTGTCCACCCATTCCGGAGAGGATACCCTGTCGAAATTGTTGACAATCAGTATGGTCCTGCCGTCGCTGCGATGGTCGGGGATGCCGGCCGAGAGTATTTCGGAGGGGAAGCTCCTGCCTCCGGCGTTGAACGCCTCGACCTTGAAGCTGTAGAGATGTCCGGGACGCAGCGGCAGTTCGATCCAGGTGGCGTCAGTGTCGGTCCCCGCGTCGAAGCATCCGTCGTCCACCCTCGTGTAGACCGTGTAGCCGCTGCTTACGGCGGTGGGTTCGGCCGGGTCTTCCGTGGGCTTCCATTCGAGGCGCACTCTGTCGTCGCCGATGAAGCGTACCGAGAACGCATGCACCGGCAGAGGCTGCACCGTATAGTCGCAGCCGTAGTATTCGCTCAGGGTCTTGAGTATGCCCTTGTAGACGGCCCTGCACACCGTGAAGCGGAAAGAGGGGTCGAGCCCGTACTTCATGTCCGCCAGATTCTGATGGCTCATAAGCTCGAGTATCATCGCGGGAACCCCCGTGGTCCTGCTCTCGCTGTAGCTTTTGTCCCAGAGGCCGCGGCGCGCCCAGGTGGAGTCGAACGAGGCGCGTATGTCCTCCACGACCTGGGTCTGCACATAGTCGCACAGCAGGCGGCTGATGATCCTGTCCCTTCCGTCGGAGAACTCCCGCTCTCCGTCGCAGCGCAGGGTGTATATTGCGAGAGTGCCTATCGTCGAGTCCGCCTGTGCCAGTCCGGCGTCGGTGTGGAAGGCCAGCGAGAGATCGATCGGGATGGACTTCTGCTCGTTCATCATTACGGTCCAGCGTCCGCGGGCCGCGAAGTCGTTGGTATAGTCGGTGTCCCAGTTCCGCGTGACGGTGCTGTCGGCGCCCGCCCACTGCATCCAGTAATGGGCGCCCTCCTCCCAGCTTGCCACGCCGGAGGTCCGTCCGCCGCGTTCGAGCTTGCCCATGCCGCCGCCTATTTTCACGGCATCGGCGGTCACGACGCTGCCTTCCGGCCCGCGGTTGTCGAGCATGACCGAGCACTTGTCGCCTTCGGGGAATTCGAAGGTGCCAAGATATATCCATGTGCCGCCCCCGCGTTTCTGGTTCACGATGAATTCGGTGCTGCCGCCGAGGTGGTTCACGGTGTAATGGGCGGAGTCACTGCTGTTCTCGAGAGTCTTCCAGGAGACATAGACGGCATAGCTGCCGCGCTCCTCGATTTCCGCTGTCCATACCGCACGGGCGTTGGCACGGCTGCCGTTGCATTCCGCCATGCGCGCCGTTCCGGCGGTGAAGGGATTGTCGGAAAAGGTATAGGCGCTCTTGAAGTCCGCGAATCCTTCGCCCGCGTCCTTCCAGCGTCCGCTTTCACTGTATCTGCCGCTGCGGCGCATCTTGTCCGTACGCTCGTCCTTGAACGCCGGGTCGTTGTCGGCGATGATCTCCCTCCACTGGGTGTCCCTTTCCCTCGGGGTGAGGATGTATGCGCCCGAATTCTCGAGCATGGGGATCAGGAAAGGCAGCACGAAGGACGGGCTGAACATGTCCTCGACCGTGCGGTGCAGACAGGCACGCTGCCAGAGCCAGCAGTCGGAAGCTTCGTCGTAGTACCTGCCGTGGCTCTGCCAGAGAGCTATGTTCCTGCCGTCGAGTCCGAGAGGGAAGCGGCGTGCTCCCTCCCTCGTGACGAAATGCCCGTTGTCTTCCCGCGGATCGGGTATGCTGCGGTCGTATCCGGACGGTTTCCCGTCATTGCCCGCGACAGGCAGCACGAGCTGGGGAAGCTCATAGCGGTTGGTGAATATCCTCCCGAGCCGGCAGGTTCCGGCCGCGTCGTCCCAAAGGTTCAGGATTTCGGTGCGGAACCACCGTATGTCGTCTTCGTGCCAGGGGTAGTAGGAAAGTTCCGAGGAGAAATATAGGTCCAGAACGGAGTTACCGCGGGCTCTCACCCTGGTCATCTTCAGGTCTTTCTGGTCGACTCCGGTGCGCTCCCGCAGCAGAGTTCTCAATGAGTCGCACATCGGCTGGAAATCCCTGGCCCTGGGAGTCGCGGCGGAAGCTGCGCAGATGCCGGAAAAAAGTGTCAGTGCTACAAGCAGCGTGCGGGAGAATGTCGGTGTCATGCGCGTCTCCTCCTTTTTCTTCTGATGATCACGGCGCTCAGGAATGTCAGCAGTCCGGCCGTGCATACGGACAGGCAGTCAGCGGCGAAGTCGTTGATGTCTTCGCTGCGATAGGGCAGGGAACCCTGGATTATTTCGGTGATGCCGGCGAATATGCAGCCGCATACGCAGAGGTTCAGCACGGCGACGAATATCTCCGACGGCCGGTTGCGCTCGCCTCCGAAGGCCATGAAGCCTATGGGGACGAGCGGGAAGAACATGCAGAAATGTACGATCTTGTCGGCTGGAATGCCTAGAATGGTCTTCTGTATGTCGGGCAGGTCACGGAAATTGGCGAAGCACAGATATGCGACCGCTCCGATGTACACTACGAGGAAAATCCTGAACAGTATGCTAAAGAGCCTGCATTTCATATAGCCGCTTGTAGTATCCGTTGAGGGCTATGAGCTCCTCGTGCCTGCCTCTTTCGACTATGCGTCCTGCGTCCATGACTATGATCTCGTCGGCGTTGCGCACCGTGCTGAGCCTGTGGGCGATCGAGATCGTGGTGCGGTTGCACATGAGCTTGTCCAGCGCCTCCTGCACCAGACGCTCCGATTCGGTGTCGAGAGACGCCGTGGCTTCGTCGAGAATCAGGATGGGCGGATTCTTGAGAATGGCACGCGCGATGCTGATGCGCTGCCTCTGGCCTCCGGAAAGCTTCACGCCCCTGTCTCCGATGTTTGTCTGATAGCCTTCCTCCTTCTCCATGATGAAGTCGTGGGCGTTCGCTATCCTGGCGGCGGCCTCGACCTGCTCCTGGGTGGCGTTTTCGATTCCGAAGGCTATGTTGTTGAATATGGTGTCGTTGAACAGAATCGGATCCTGGTTGACATTGCCCATCAGGGAACGCAGGTCGCGCGTCAGCACATTGCGTATGTCGATGCCGTCGATGCTGATGCTGCCGCCGCAGGGGTCATAGAATCTCGGTATCAGGTCCACGAGCGTGGATTTTCCGGCTCCGCTGGCCCCGACTATGGCTATGTTGCGGCCCTTCGGTATGTCGAGGCAGACATGATGCAGCACTTCTCGCCCGTCTTCATAGGTGAAGCTGACATCGTTGAAGCTTATCCTGTCGTTGAATCCCTTGAGCGACACGGGGTGCTCGGGCTCCTTGATGCTGTCCTCGGCGTCGAGGATCATGTCGATGCGTTCCATCGATGCGAGTCCCTTCGGAATCGAATATGCGGCCTTGGACAGGTCCTTGATAGGCTGTATCACGCTGTAGAGTATGGCCATGTAGGCCATGAAGGAGGGAGCGTCGATTATTGCGTTGTCGCCGAGTATCAGGGTGCCTCCGAACCAGAGAACGATGGCTATCATTGCCGAACCGAGGAATTCGCTGACGGGATGCGCCATCGACTGTCTCACGGCGACCTGGCTGTTCTTTGCCCTCATCTTGTCCGTTATGTCGTCGAAACGGTTGCGCATCTTCTTTTCGGCAAGGAAAGCCTTGATAATGCGCAGTCCCCCGAGAGTCTCCTCGACCTGGCTCACAGTGTCGCTCCAGTACTGCTGCGCCTCTATTGAAGTGGCCCTGAGCCTGCGTCCTATCATGCTCATGATGCTGATCACGATGGGGGCGAAGACTATCGTGAACAGAGTGAGCTTCCACGACATGCGGAAAAGCACGGCAAGATAGATTATGATCAGGATGGGGTTCTTTATCAGCATCTCCAAGGTGCTGGTGACCGAATTCTCGACTTCCTGCACGTCTCCGCTGATTCTGGCAAGGATGTCGCCCTTTCTTTCCTGGCTGAAGAAACCGAGCGGAAGCACGATGATCTTGTTGTATATCTGCGTGCGGAGATCCTTGACGATTCCGGTGCGGATCGGCACCATGATCGCCGCCGCGCCGAAATAGCATGTGGTCTTCACGAGGACTATCGCGCAGAACACGAGACAGAGTATCAGCAGCACGCGGGCGGGGCCCCAGGCGTCGACATACTGGGAGATGTACCAGTAGACGTTGTTCGTGATCTCATTGAACGGCATGCCCTGATGCCAGGGAATGAACTCGTAGCTGTTCTCGCCCACGTTGAAGAGTATCTGCAGGATGGGGATGAGCAGCGAGAACGAGAACACGTTGAACAGACCGGAGAGTATGTTCAGTATCACCGAGCCTCCGAGATATCCTCTGTAAGGCTTGACAGATCGTTTGAGAATTTGCCAGAATTCTTTCATAAATCCTGCGAATATACGAAAAATTCAGACATCAGAGTCCGACTCTACGCGAGGTCTCCTCCCACAGCCATTCTATCTCTGCGCCGCGGCCGAGCAGTTCGCGCGGCACGTCGCGGTGTCCGTTTCCGGAGAAGATCTGCATGTCGCAGTCAGAGCACAGGGCGTTGACCGCCGGTCTGGCACCGCGGGCGGGACTGTTGCAGAAGGGTCGGAAGAAAATGTCGGTCAACGGGTCGAACCAGCGCCCGAGCCTGATCATGTCGGTGTCGACGATGCCCGGATCGGACATGTTCACGCGTCTGCCGCTTTTCTGCGCGAGGGCGATGGAGAAATACATCAGGGCCAGCTTGGTGCCGGCGTAGGTCCTGAGCTGGTGGAAATCCTTTTCGCCTTTGTCGAAGAAGTCGCGGCCAAGCTTCGCAGCCTTAGCGGAGATCGACACCATGTTCACTATTCCCGCATTTTCTCCGAGCATCGGAAGCATCAGGTTGCTGAGCAGCCATGGGCCGAGGTAGTTGACACCCAGAGTCTGTTCGTATCCTTCGACTGTCAGTGAATATCGTCTCGGCAGCACTCCGGCGTTGTTGAACAGTCCGTCGAGCGGGGCCTCGCCTTGCATCCTCGTCGCGAAAGCCCTGATGGAGGCGAAAGAGTCAAGGTGCAGTTCCTCGATGTCGAGCCGCGCGTCCGGGACTTTCTTCAGGATTCCGGAGCGCACCGCGTCCGCCTTTTTCAGGTTGCGGCAGGCCATGATGACTCTGTAGCCGCGCCGTGCCATCTCCTCGGTCGCCGCGCTGCCCATCCCGCCGCTCGCTCCGGTGATTATTATGCTTTTCCGGCGTAGTCCTTCCATTGTCTTTCCGCTTTTTTGACCTCTTTCTCAAGGCTTGACGGCAGGTTGTGCACGCAGCTGTGGCACTTCATCTCGAGCGTGTACATCCTGCCTATGCAGTAGTTGGAGTGGCCGCAGGCGCTGCATTCGAGCTCCCCGCTGCGCAGCTTGTTCACGAAGTCGGTGTCACGCACGAGAGCGCGGGCGACCTGAAGTCCGGTGAAGCCGGCGTCGAGCACTTCTTCCATCTTGTGGCGGGACACGAGGCCGCCGACATAGATGAGCGGCATCTTGAGAGCGGCGCGGAACTTCTTCGCCTCTTCGAGGAAATAGCCTTCGGTGTACGGAACCGTGGGTATCATGAGTCGTCCGGCGAGGGCTATGCCCGCTTTCAGCCACCAGAATTTCTTCATGTCCATGTAGTGCCGGAGAGTCTTGAGCGGCATGGCTCCGCGCATGACTTCCATCGGCGCCCTGCTCACGAATCCGGCCGAGAGCACGAGGGCGTGGGCTCCGGTCTTTTCGAGTTCCTTCGCCACTTCGATGCATTCTTCTGTCTGCATCCCCTTCCTGAAGCCGTCGTGCATGTTGACCTTGACTATGACTCCCATGTCGTCGCGCGCGGCTTCCATGACCTTTTCCATCACGAGCTTCATGAAGCGCATGCGGTTCTCGAGGCTGCCGCCGAACTCGTCCTTGCGGTGGTTCGTGTAGGGCGAGAGGAACTGGCTTATCAGGTAGCCGTGACCGGCGTGGATCTCCACGCAGTCGAAGCCGGCTTCCCGCGCGAGGTTCACCGCATGGCCGAAGTCATCGGCTATCTGATATATTTCGTCTTTCTTAAGTCCGCGCACGAAGGTGGGGGAGTAGAGGTTGAATCCGGTCGACGCTCCCACGGGGGTGCAGCCGCAGGTGGAGCGGTGGGTCATGTTGCCGCAATGTCCGAGCTGGACTGACGCCTTGGCGCCTTCGGCGTGGATTGCGTCGGTGAGCTTCCGCAGTTCCGGAACTATCTCCTCGCGCATCCAGAGCTGGGCGTCGAAGGAGAGTCCGGAGCGGGACACCGATGCGTAGGCCACGGTGGTCATCCCGACGCCGCCGCGTGCGACTGCGGTGTGGTAGTCGAACAGGTCCTGCGACGGGCTGTTGTGGTACGCCATATTCTCGAAAGCTGCGGAACGTATCACCCGGTTGCGCAGCGTGACCGGCCCTATCTTGCAGGGCGTGAATATCTTGGATTCAATCATCTTGTCTAATATATGAAAGGTATTATGCGCTTGAGTCTTTTTGCATCGAACTCGTCGGGGAAGTCGCGTCTGTATTTGTCGTATATTCTCGCGGCTCTCGGACAGAGGTTCGCGAAGGTCCAGAGTGCGAACACCGCTCCGGCCCAGGACCAGGTCAGGAGCGCGAATCCCACCCATTCCATAAACTCTCCGAAGTAGTTGGCGGACGTCACATATTTGAACATTCCGCCTTTCGGCAGGTAGTGGCGGGTGTCACCGGGCTTGCGAAGATTGCGTATTATGTTGTCGGACTGGATGTTTATCGCCATTCCGCCGGCGAAGACGAGCAGTCCTGCGATGAACTGCGGAGTCAGAAGCCAGCCGCCGTCGTAGTACCCGGCGGGAGAGACATAGAACAGCCAGCCGCCCTGCATGATTGCGTTGAGGGTGTTGAATATCATGCCCATCAGGATGATGCTGAAAGGCATCTTGCTCTCGCTCTTGATGCGGCTGGGGAAGATGAAGGCGCGGTGGAAATAGTGTATCTCGAAGATTATCAGGAAGAGCAGCCGTACGGGGTCGTCCTTCCTGTCGGAGCACAGGCAGAGGACCAGCATCGCTATGAACACCGGCGACTCCATGAGCACCCAGCCGGTCCGGTTGCTGATCGCGGGCCCCCATTTCTTAGTATAGAACTTGCCGTAGCCCGCGTCGACGAAGAACAGGCAGACGAACACCACGACCGCCAGAGCGGACATGATGATGAGCAGCAGGTTGAAGTGTTCCCAGATCATAGAGAGTGCAGCCAGCCGAACCCGCGCTTCCAGTTGCCGAAGCCGAGGTCGGATTCCTTTATGAGAAAATTGAACATTCCGGAATCGTAGAAGCGCATCTCAAGCCCGTCGTCCTCATCGAGCTGCAGCAGGTTCACGCAGTCCGGGTTCTCGCCGCGCACATCCTCGAAGAAAGGTACGCCGAGGAGCTTGATGCCGTCGGCGCTGTCCTCGCATTCGCTGAAATCCACGGCCATCTCCGGCGCGGCGAGCTCCCGGTCATCGTCATCCACGAGTATGCAGGAGCTGAAGGTCTCCATGTTGATGCTCGGGGTGTATTTGACGAGCACCGCCTTCTTCGGCCATTTCCCGATTCCGAAGTGCTCGGGAGAGTCGTATCCGAGAAATTCGTCTATCGCGGCGAAGAAGTAGAGCATGCCTGTGTGCGGCAGCCGTCCCTCCTTGTCGAAGGGGGCTATGTCCTCGCAGTCTATCTGGCAGATGAAGGTCAGCGGGTAGTCGTAGCTCTCCCCGTCCTCCTCCACCTTCATCGTCGGAAATTCCATTCCGGGCGGCAGGTCCGGATTGCCCCACCATTTGCTGCAGCAGAACAGCTGCGAATCGGTGGCCTTGGGTGTAAGTCTTATTGCCATGGCGGTTGATTATAATCTCTGCTAAATTAATCTTTTTAGGAACAATATCCTAAATCACGGAGTGGATATCATTAAAATAGAGACTGCTCATGCATCAGGGTATAGATATTCCTGTTTTTTTGTTTTTTTACTGCAATTCCGGGTATGCTGTTTAGAACAGTCCTTAATTTGTTGTCGCTTAAATCAGGTGCCACGGCCGACTTGATTTGTTGCAGATTCATTTCATTTTCTGTGAGCAGCTGGATTATTTTCT
>DVLC01000015.1 GCA_018715685.1 Candidatus Cryptobacteroides merdipullorum | reverse complement strand
TGTACATCAAGGATTACGTGCCGGGGGATCTTTGATTGACGGATTCCCGCCCGGCCGCCCGTCGGGCACGATAAAGGAAAGAAAGCGATGATTACTGAAGAACAGGCAAGGCAAGACATAAGGGAACTGCTCGAATACATAGGCGAGGACCCCTCACGCACAGGGCTCAAGGACACTCCGGACAGGATGCTCAGGATGTTCAGGGAGATTTTCCGGGGCTACGACCCCGCGCAGAAGCCGGAGATAACGACCTTTCCCAACGGGCAGGACGGAATAGTCTACGACAACATGGTCGTGGATTCGGGCACTTTCTACTCGATCTGCGAGCACCACTGCCGCACCTTCTTCGGCGAATACTGGTTCGCCTATCTGCCCAACCCCAAGGGGCGCATACTCGGCCTCTCGAAGATCGCTCGCGCCGTCGACTACTGCGCCTCGCGCCTGCAGGTGCAGGAACGGCTGGTGCATGATGTCGTGGAGATGCTGACCGAAGCGCTCGGCGATGAGAATCCCCCGCGCGGAATGGCCCTGATGATGCGCGGACGCCACATGTGCAAGGAGGGACGCGGCGTGCGCAAGCCCGGGATGATGACCACGACCTGCCTGACCGGTGCCTTCCGCAACAACCCCCAGGTGCGCGGCGAGTTCCTGTCGTATGTCGGGAAAATCTAGATGGTCCTGAGCCAGGCCTCAAGCACCGGGTCAGAAATATACACCTGACGCTTTTCAACATCAATCAGCTCCTTTTTTACCAGAGACCGCTTTATGGCGCTGATATTGGCAGTCGAGCCCAGCTGATATTTATTGATTGTCTCCTGCCGTCCGAATTCACCGCGAATCCCGTCAAGCACTGCACGCAGGAAATTCATCTGATATGATGTGAGATTCTCTGTCTGTTTCTCAAACAAGGGCGTATTCTGCTCCATCAGATCCTGATATGCCTCTTTGAAAATCTCTTCCGAAGCTTCGGTTTCCGTACGCGTCCATACCAGCCATGCCAACTGCTGAACATATGCCGAATGATTCTTAACGGAAGCGCAGATTTTTTCCGCCAGTTCACCGGAAATACATTTCCCCGTGGCCTTGAACCTTCCGCAGATATAATCCACCCAATCCGCAGTACCTATTTTCTGAAGATAAATGGCATCCCCGAATTTATAGAACGGATAGCTTTTCCGCTCAAACAGTTCGTTCATCAGATGCTTCTTGCTGCCGAACAGACAATAGGACACAGATTTCTGCAGCTGCCATACCGAGCGGAGACGCTTTTGGAAAGTCTTGGAATCCCTGAACTCCCCTATCTGCTGGAATTCATCTATGCATACTACGATTCTGCAATGCTTTTTCTGCGCTATCTTCTCAGGAAGCTGCAGAATATCGTCAACGTCCCTGGCTTCCGGATCCAAGTCGAACGAAACGGAAAAATCCATGGTCGGATCGGCGCTCAGTTCGATCTTCGGTCGGATACGTGAAAGGAAAGTCTTCGCGTTCTCCGCCCATTCTTCAAATCTGGAAGAAGTCTGCCGCAGCACGGCGCCGGCGAATGCGTCGTAGAAATCAAGATCGCTGCGACAGGAGAAGATGTCAAGATAAACGATCTTCAGGTTCTCCGTTCTGGCGAGAGAACACACCTTCTGAACCAATGATGTCTTTCCCCACCTGCGTGGAGAAATCAGCACCGTATTAATTCCGTGCATGAAATTAGACAGCAGGCGTTCCGTCTCCTTCTTGCGGTCGGTGAAATTCTCGCCTGAAGCCGCCACTCCGAATATGAAAGGCTTGTTTTCCATAATGGTGTCCTTTTCCGGCAAATATAGGAAACAAGTTTATTAGTAACAAGCTTATTAGTAAGAAAGTTATTACTAATTGAAATTTGCATTGCGATGCGTATCTTTGCTCTAATAAATTCAGAACTAAAAAATGTATAAGGTAAGGAAAACGATGGAGATTTCGGCGAGCCACAGCCTGCATTTCAGCAAGGCGGGAGTCGACGAGCCCATGCACGGGCACAACTGGACGGTGACGGTGTGGTGTCGCAGCGAGGAACTTGACGAGGACGGCCTCGTCGTGGACTTCCTCGACATCGAAAGACGCATCCACGATTACCTCGACCACGGCAATCTCAACGAGCTGCTGCCCTTCAACCCCAGCACCGAGAACCTCGCCCGCTGGATCTGCGAACAGGTGCCGAAATGCTACCGCGTAGATGTCCGCGAATGCGAGGGAAACGAGGCGAGCTACGAGGTGGATGAGAATCAAGCCTGATACATAATCATCATAAGCTATGAAATATACTTTCGTCTCAATATCTTCGCAAGTAGACAAATTCTTGCAAGATAAAGAATCCGGTACCGTAGAATTCAAGTCCGCATTGGGCGGTTTTCCAAAATCTTTTTGGGAAACATATTCCGCTTTCGGCAATACGCAAGGAGGAGTCATAATTCTAGGGGTAAAGGAACATGACGGAATATTCGAGCCGAATAATCTGTCAGATGAAGCTATTGACAAGTTGCAGAAAGACTTCTGGAATGGTGTACGCAACAAAAACACAGTCAATATCTGCCTGCTGCAGCAAAAAGATGTGGAAGTCGGAATAATAGGCAGGTGCAAGGTTATAGTGTTCCATATACCTGCAGCGAGACGAGAACAACGGCCCGTACACTGTACCCTGGATGCGTTCAACGGTACATACCGCAGAAATTATGAAGGAGACTACCTGTGCTCTCCAATGGAAGTGAGACGGATGTTTGCAGATGCGGACATCTCGCGCCCTGCTGACGGACGCATACTGAAGAACTTCTCTTGGGACGATATTGACCGCCCTTCGCTGAATCAGTACAGGCTGCTATTCAGTGTGGCAAGACCAAGTCACCCATGGCTTTCATTGCCTGACGAGGAGCTGATGCGCAAGTTGGGCGGATATCGCAAAGACAGGGAAACCGGAGAAGAGGGTTTTACCGTAGCGGGACTGCTGATGTTCGGAAAATTCGAATCCATCCGTGAAGCATTGGCAAACCTATGTATCCATGCCGATTATAGCGAAGAGTCTTCCCTGTTGGTATATCGTTTCCCTAACCGTCTGTTGTTTTCCAATCCCGGGACAATGCTGGTTACTCCAATGCAATTTTACAGCGGAGGAGAAAGCGTATGCCGGAACACCCATCTCCAGACCATGTTCATGATGTTAGGATCCGCCGACAAGGCAGGCAGCGGAGGAGACAAGATTCTCAAAGGGTGGGATTCAATAGGTTTGATTCATCCATACATAAGCGAAAGGTCACAGCCGAACAAGGTGGAATTGCTTATGCCTTTGGAATCTCTGATGGATAAGCGGATAACACAAGAACTACAGAAAAAATTCGGGGAAGCATGCAGCTCCTTGAACAATGACGAGTTGATGGTGCTTGCTTTGGCTCTTACGGAAAATAAAATAAACCACGAACGCCTGCGTTATGCTCTCCCGCTGCATCCCGCAGACATAACCCGTATCCTTCAACGCCTTACAAAGCTCGAAATGCTCACATCCGATGGCCATGGAAGAGGCACCATATACCGGATTAACGATTCCTCTTCCGAGCAGACCTTGCAAGGTTCAGGGCAAACCTTGCAAGCAGAGACAGCTGGACCAAGACATATATCAAGAAATATGATGTATGAAAAAATCGTGTCTTTCTGTTCTGATTGGCGCTCCGCGGAAGAGATAGCGGTTTTCGTTCAAAGAAGCAAAAGGTATTTGACCAATGAAGTATTGCCTGAAATGAGCGCTTTGCTGGATCTCAAATACCCGCAGGTCAAGAGACATCCCGACCAACAATATCGGAGAAAAACAATTGAAGACCAAAAGGAGCAATGAGTTATAAAAAATATATCCTTCCCGCCATTCTCGGAATGCTGCTTTTTCCGCCGGAAACAAGCGCGATAATTCCTGACCGGAACTACATCCGACTGCCGCAGGACGCAGGACTGATCTACAGGAAGCTGGACGTGACCACCAGCGACGGACTCCGGATTGAGACATGGTTCTATCCCGCACAGGATTTTCCCGGAGAAAGCAGCGGGCGGCAGGACATGCTGCCATACAGGACCATCGATGAAGAAAAGAGACCGACCCTGGTCATCTGCAACGGGGATGCGGGGAACATGTCGTACCAGCAGATAGACCTTGCGATGATTTACGCCGCATGCGGATTCAATGTGGTGACCTTCGACTGGAGAGGATTCGGGGCCAGTTCCGAGTTTGAAATGAACCGGGATTATCTCTGCTACACTGAAATGCTGGAAGACTACAGGGCGGTGCTGGACACCGTCAAAGGGCAGGAGGAGGTCGACGGGGACTGCATCTTCTTGATGGGGTGGTCGACCGGGGCGTATCTGAACATGATCACGGCCTACAACGATGAGAACGCCGCCGGCTGCATCCTCTCCGGAGTTCCGTCGACGTTCGAGGAAATCATCCCTATCCTTGTAAGGAACCACCCTGCCGGGAAGACCGAAGCCGAGCTCATCGTGCCCGAAGACTTCCCGAAGGCACTTTCAAGAAGCTGTCCATATTCGAAAACGCCGGTCACGGAGGAACGGACGCCCCGTATTTCGTCGACACATCTCGCTATGTCGAAGAGACCGTGACTTTCATGACGGAGGCGCCGCCTGCCGATACTGTTCCGAGACAGGCTTTTTCCGCCTGTCAAGGGACAGCTATGGCAGGCCAGCCCTACGCTGTTTACAGTTTATAATATGACGACAGTATCGCCGCGAACCAGCTCGGCGGCAGAACCGCCTTCAGCAGCACCGAAAGACGCTGCTCCAGCGTAGCGACCACATAACTGTAGCGGGGATTGCGCTTCCTTACGATCTTCGATATCTTCTTCGCGAGAAATTCCGGCTTCAAACCCGAACTCTCGTCGTGCTCAATGCTTTCGAGAGACTTGGCGTAGGTTCTGTAGACCTTGTACGCCTCCGGATCGGCCACGCTTTTGCGCTGGGCCGTGAAGCCGGTGGAGAAATCACCGGGCTCGACGACCACGACCTTGATTCCAAAAGCCTTGGTCTCCAGCCTCAACGCCTCGCAGTAGCCTTCTATCGCAAACTTGGAAGCCGAGTACAGACCCTGGAACGGCAGGCCCATCAAGCCCCCGATCGAGCTCAGGCAGATTATCTTGCCTCCGCCCTGTCTGCGCATCACCGGCACCACGAAGTGCAGGAAACGCACCATTCCGAGCCAGTTCACGTCCATCTGCCGGCGGGCCTCTTCTATGGAGTTGAACTCCAGAGGTCCGCCTATGCCCATGCCGGCATTGTTGACGAACACGTCAATGCGTCCCTCGGCATCGACGACCTGCCTTACCGCCGCCTCGACCTGGGCGTCATCGGTGACTTCCGCGGAAATGTAGGTCACTCCCGGAATATGCTCGACCTTGCGGCGGCAGGTTCCGTAGACCTTATGCCCTTCGGAAGAAAGCCTCCCGGCCATGGCCTTGCCGAAGCCGGAGGATATGCCAGTGATCAGTATTACCATCTGTGTCGGGTTCAGGCTATCACGCCGACTTCCTTGAAAATCGCGGTGAGCTTCTCGACCGCCTCGTCGACCTGGGCGGTGTTGTGTGTAGCCATGAGAGCAAAGCGTATCAGCACGTCGTTCTCAGGCACGGCAGGGGCGATCACCGGCGTGATGAACACACCCTGCTCGTATGCCATGCGCACTATCTTCATGGCCTTGATGGTGTCGCGCACGAAAAGCGGGATGATCGGCGTCTCGGTGTGTCCGATGTCGAATCCTGCGTCCTTGAAGGCCTTGTGCGCGTGATTCGTGACTTTCCAGAGGTTCTCGCGACGCTCGGGTTCCTCGATCATTATGTCAAGAGCCTTCGAAGCGGCGGCCACCGAGGCGGGAGTCATGGATGCGCTGAATATCAGCGAACGCGAGGTGTGCTTCAGGTAGTTTATGACCTCCTTGTCGCCGGCGATGAAACCGCCGAGCGAGCCGAAGCTCTTGGAGAATGTTCCCATAATCAGGTCGACATCCTTGGTGAGGCCGAAGTGGCTCGCGGTTCCGGAACCGTTCTCCCCTATGACTCCGAGACCATGGGCGTCGTCGACCATCAGGAACACTCCGTACTTATGGCAGAGACGCACGAGTTCGGGAAGCGGGGCTATGTCCCCCTCCATCGAATACACGCCGTCCACGACTATGAGCTTGGACGCCTCAGGCGACGCTGCCTTGAGCTTCCTTTCAAGCGCGCGCGTATCGTTGTGGGCGAATTTGCGGACCTCCGCGAATCCGAGACGGCTTCCGTCGATTATGCAGGCATGGTCGAGCGCGTCGAGATAGGTGTATCCCCCGCGCATTCCGAGGGCGCTGACCACTCCGAGGTTCACCTGGAATCCCGTGCTGTAGGTCACGGCCTCGTCCTTGCCCACGAATTTGGCGAGCTTGGCCTCAAGTTCTTCATGGATGTCAAGGGTTCCGTTCAGGAAACGGCTGCCGGAGCAGCTTGTGCCGTATTTGCGAATCGCCGCGATTGCGGCTTCCTTGAGTCTGGGATCGTCGGAAAGTCCGAGATAGGAGTTAGAGCCGAACATCAGGACCTTATGTCCGTCCGCCATGGTGACGACAGGATCCTGACCGGAAGAGATAGGCCTGTAATAGGGATAGAGACCCTGGGCCTTGATTTCCTGCGGCGCAGTGTAGGCCGCGCAAATCTCCTTCAGAGTTTTTTGCATGGTTGTAGGTTTTAGTAGTTCAGTACGCCGCAAAGATAACAATTTTCCAAAAAATGGTTCAGATTCAGGTTTTCGACTGAAATTCAAACCATTGCATATTATCCGCAAGAAACCCGCGGCTATGCCGTTGCGGCTTGCGGCCAGGACGCCCCAGCGGCCCCGGCGGAGCGTCAGCGAGATTTGCTCCGCCAAATCGACGCAGCGCAGCCGGCGGCTCAAGCGCAGCGCGGGCCGAGCCAACGCGCAGCGTTGTAATGAGAATTTCGGCGGCTATGTCGTTGCGGCTTGCGCAACGACATAGCCGCCGCTCCAGGCGGCCTGAAGATTGAACCCTCCCGTAATCGCGTCAATGTCCAGAACCTCACCGGCAAAATACAGACCGGGCACACTGCGGCACTCGAGAGTGTTCAGATCCACCGACGAAAGCGACACCCCGCCGCAGGTCACGAACTCCTCCTTGAAGGCCGCCCTGCCGATTATCCTATATTGATCGGCGGTCATCACTGCGGCGAGCCTGTTGACGGCCCGGCCGGCCAGATCGGACCAGCGAGCCTCGGATTTCAGACCGGCACGTCGGAGCAGATGTTCCCAGAGTCTTGCTGTCAACCCGGAAGGATGTATTCCGCCAAGCTGCCTGCGCGGATTGGAGAGGGCCGCCTCTGAAATCCATTCCCGCGCTCCGGACTCCGTCATGCCCGTCCAGTTCACGAGCAGAGGGGCGGAATATTCATGCTCCGAAAGATAGCGGGCGGCATACGACGACAGTTTCAGCGTCGCGGGTCCGCTCAGGCCCCAGTCGGTGATCAGCAGCGTGCCTTCCGAACGGAAAGCCGTCCCCGCGATGCTCAAGGACACGCTGTCGACAACCGTACCCATGAGCGTGCGAAGCCCTTCATCGGCTATACGGAACGTAAACAATGACGGTACGGTCGGCACGATTTCCACCGTATCCGGAAGCAGAGTCCGCAAAAAGGCAGAACTGCTTCCGCCGGCAGTCAGCACCACCTTGTCGGCCGTCTCACGGCAGCCGTCGGAAAACTCCAGCACGAAGCCTCCTGCCGAAACGGACGCGGCGCCCCCGTGAACAGACTCCGGAGATTCTTCCGAAAGACATGCGGACACAGGCACTATCCTGACGCAGCGTCTGCCGCAGACGAGCCTCACTCCGCTCCGACGCATAAGCTTTTCGAGCGTGCGGACTATCTGCATCGCATCCTGGCTCTCAGGGAACACGCATCCGTCCGGCTGCGCGACGAATCTCACGCCCTCCGCCTCGAACCAGCGCAGCAGCCCGTCAGGGCCGAAACGCTTCAACGCGCGTTTCATGAACTTGTCTCCCCTCGGATAGACTTTCGCCAGACTGCCGACGCCTTCGAAGGTGTTGGTGATGTTGCAGCGTCCTCCTCCCGTCACCGCCAGCTTCGCCATCGGCCTCCTTCCCGCCTCATAGACCGTCACATCCGCCTCCGGAAGCCGCCTCTTCATCTCCACGGCGCAGAAGCACCCCGCCGCCCCGCCGCCGATTACAGCGATTTTCATCATTCCAGCCACGCCAGGAAATCGTCCACCCGGGCGCGGGAGACGAGAAGCTCAACGGGGCTTTCGGGTTCAACCGACAGTTTGAGGCGGCCGTTGAAATGACGGATCACGCTCTTGACGGCACGGCGCGACACGATGCAGCCACGCGAGATGCGGAAGAACTTCTCCGGGTCAAGCTGATGCTCGAGCATGTCCATCGTGTAATCTATGATATAGCGGCCGCCGTCGGCGAGCACGAGACTGTTGGACTTGTCCTCCGACAGGAAATACGCGATGTCGGCGATGTCCACGGGGATGATCCTGTCGCCGAGGCGCACTATCCAGCGGCTCTTATAACGGGGGGGTTGGTTGCCGGCCTTGTCGGCCAGAACCTTCAGGACGGCCTCGATGTCATTGTCCGCCACACGTTCCCTGCACCTTGTCACCGCCCGGGTCAGAGCTTCAAGCGCAATGGGTTTCAACAGGTAGTCAATGCTGCCGGTCTCGAACGCCTTCACCGCATAGGTGTCGTAGGCGGTGGTCATTATGATCTGGGACTTCACCTGAACCTGACGGAATATCTCGAAGCATTCACCGTCGGAAAGTTCGACATCCATGAAAATGACATCGGGTGAAGGATGAGACCCGAGCCACTCTACGGTGCTTCGTACGGAATCAGTGATACCGAGAACCTCCACGTCCGGAAAATTCTCTGTCAGCGTCCTGGCCAGCATGTTGGCGGCCATGACCTCGTCTTCTACTATCAGTGCTTTCATAATAACGGCAGGATTACTGTATACCGGTTCTCGCTTTCGCGGACTATTATGGATTTCCCCGCGACATCCTTGTATCTCTGACGCAGATATTTCTGCCCCAGCCCGGCCGAACGCGGAGGCGTGAGCTTGGGTCTTCTGTCGTTAGTGACCACAATGCTGGTCCTGGTCGTGTGAATGTCGATTTTAAGAGGATTGTCGGCGCTGACCGCATTGTGCTTCAGAGCATTCTCCACCAGCAGCTGCACACTGCACGGGATCACGCTGCGCGACATGTCCTCGTCAGGTATGTTCACCGCCAGTTCCAGGCCTCCGGCAAAGCGCAGTTTCTGAAGGTCCATGTACTTCGAGGCGAATTCCATCTCCTCGCGCAGCTTGACCACGGGCTCGTCCTCGCTGCGCAGCATGTAGCGGTAAACTTCTGCAAGCTTGTGGGTGTATTCGCTCGCCTCGCGGTTGGAGTTCTCCTGAATCATGCAGTCGAGTATGTTCAGCGAATTGAACAGGAAGTGCGGATTCACCTGCTGCTTGAGACTCAGGTATTTGAAATGCGCGAGATTGGCCTCCTCCGCCGACTTCTCCGCCTGTTCGCGCAAGCGGATCGCGTACTCGGCGACCAGCACTATCGCAAGACAGCTGAAAATATAGTCGAGAATCATCTCGATGAAGAAGTTGCGGGTATATCCCGAATCCGAATTCACCGTCACGATCACCAGGCGGAGGATGATTATCAGCACGAAGGCCAGAAGCATCCAGCGCAGACCGCGTCCTCCGCCGATGCCGGACACGGAGCTGCGGGAGAAACATTCCACCAGCAGGCCGATGACCTGGGTGCAGATGAAAGTGGAAAGCGGATGCGCGGCCACGTCGGGAAGGGAGGCGAGATTGAAGAGCGCCGCCAGACCCATGCCGAGACAGAAGCCGACAATATTGGCGAGAATCACGGCCACCGACATGTAGACCATGTTCGTGGCCCTGCGCAGACAGAGGATCACGACCATCAGCATGGTCAGCAGAGTCAGCAGCAGGTCGTCAGCGATGCCGATCGTACGGCAGCCGAATGATACCGCCGCATGCAGCAGCGCGAATATCTGTATTATCCAAATATTTTTCAAAATTTTAAAATATAACGCCAATATAATGACAAATCCTTAAAATTCCGCAGTTCATCCCGAAAATCCCGCCGTTCGTCCCCACACCTTTTTAAATAATGGTTTCTATTAGTTTCTTTGCCTTACCACAAGCAAGTAACACATGCAAAACAAGCCATTGAGCTTCTGGCAGATGTGGAATCTGAGCTTCGGATTCTTCGGTGTCCAGATAGCCTACGCACTCCAGAGTGCAAATATCAGCAGAATTTTCGCAACTCTCGGCGCAGATCCGCACCAGCTCAACTTTTTCTGGATTCTTCCGCCGCTGATGGGCATGATCGTGCAGCCTCTGATCGGCAAATGGTCCGACCGGACCTGGTGCCGGATGGGCCGCCGCAAACCTTATCTGCTGCTCGGGGCCGTCGTGGCCGTGCTCGTCATGGCCTTCCTGCCCAATGCCGGAAGCCTCAATTTCTCAAGCAGACTGCTGCTCGGACTCAACGGAGCGATGTGGTTCGGACTGTTCTCGCTGATGCTGCTTGACACCTCCATCAACGTAGCCATGCAGCCGTTCAAGATGATGGTGGGCGACATGGTGGGCGAAGAGCAGAAAGCCAAGGCTTACTCGATACAGTCGCTGCTCTGCAACGCCGGAAGCCTCGTCGGATATCTCTTCCCGATATTCTTCACCTGGATAGGAATAGCCAACACGGCGCCCAAGGGAGTGATTCCTCCTTCCGTGGTCTGGAGCTTCTACTGCGGAGCCGCGATCCTGATACTCTGCGTGCTCTACACCTTCGTCAAAGTCAGGGAGATGCCTCCCAGGGAGTACGCCGAATTCCATGGAGTCGACCTTGAAGCGCAGAAGGAGGCGGCGAAGAATGAGCCGGGACTGCTGAAGCTGCTCGTCCACGCCCCGAAAACCTTCTGGACCGTCGGGCTCGTGCAGTTTTTCTGCTGGGCTGCGTTCATGTACATGTGGACCTACACCAACGGAGCCGTGGCACTAAACTGCTGGGGGACTTCAGACCCCTCGTCCGAAGGCTATCAGGCCGCTGGCAACTGGGTGGGAGTGGTCTTCGCCGCGCAGGCCGTCGGGTCGATACTCTGGTCCATGGTCATCCCGCGCTTCCGCTCGCTCAAGACCGCATACGTGGTGAGCCTGCTGATCGGCGCGGCCGGCTTCGTGTCTATCGCATTCATACATAACCAATATCTGCTGTTCGGGTCGTATTTCCTGATAGGAACCGCCTGGGCCGCAATGCTCGCCCTGCCGTTCACGCTTCTGACCAATTCGCTCTCGGGAGACCATATCGGCAGTTACCTCGGACTTTTCAACTGCACCATCTGCCTTCCGCAGATAGCAGCCGCGGCTCTCGGAGGAGTCGTGCTCAGGCTGCTGGGCGGAGTGCAGGCGAACATGCTCGTGCTTGCCGGGGTGCTTCTCGTATGCGGCAGTCTCGCCGTAACACTGATCAAAGAAACCAAACAAACAGTTCAATGTGTCTAACCAGTTTAATATGAAACGAATCCTAACTTTGCTGGCGGGTATCGCACTGTCAATGTCGATACCTGCAGGCGCAGCCGCACAGGACGGCTACGAAGTCAAGGGAGTGATCGTCGACGCGATCGGACCGGTAGTCGGGGCCACGGTAATGGAACCCGGCACCAGCACCGGAACCGTTTCCGACCTCGACGGAAACTACACCCTTACGGTATCTTCAGCCGACGCAACGGTCGAGGTGAGCTGCATAGGCTACGCCACCCAGGCCTTCAAGGCATCGGAAATGCCCGCGACAATCACTCTGTCCGAAGACAATGAATTCCTCGACGAGGTGGTGGTCATCGGCTACGGCACCGTCAAGAAGAACGACATGACGGGCTCCGTCACCGCCATCAGGGCTGACGAGATCAACCGAGGCGCGATCACCTCGACCCAGGACCTGCTCAAGGGCAAGGTTCCGGGCCTTCATGTGATTCCCGGCGACGGCGGCCCCGGCTCCGGCTCAA